>NZ_CAAKGZ010000043.1:0-28276 GCF_901007645.1 Pseudomonas sp. FG-3G | reverse complement strand
AGTGGGCATCCCGGCATGGATGCCGGGATAGCCGCGCTGGGCCATGGATGGCCCTTCGCGGCGGGCCCACGGAGCAATGCCTGCGTTCGGGCATGCCGAGCCTAGGCGAGGCACCGAGTGGTGGGGCAAGACCTTTTGGTTACTTTTGGGGCGTTTGCCAAAAGTGACCCGCCGTAAGGGCGGAACCGCCAGCAGCCGCTACCGCAGCAACGGATATGTACCCAGTCAACCAAATCCTGGCCGGCTATCAGGCCGCCATCGCGAGCAGGCCCGCTCCCACAGTTTGATCGACGTACAACCGAGAGAGCCAGGTCGGCTGTCAGGCCGCCTTCGCGAGCAAGCTCGCTCCCACAGTTTGATCGACGTACAACCGAGAGAGCTAGGCCGGCTGTCAGGCCGCCTCGGGAGCAAGCTTTGCTCCCACAGGGAATTGAGGGTAGTCGCGGATACTCAAACCAGCACAAAACAAATGTGGGAGCGAGCCTGCTCGCGATTGCGCAGGGTCAGTCAACATTGATGCCGGCCAACGCGCCAGGTTTCGAGCGCCTCATAGGACCCCTGCGCCCAATGCATCACCTGATCGCGCAGCCGTGACGGAGCCTCCCGACGCTTGTCCTCGCTATCACCGGCAAACGCCTGCCCCGGCTGCTTGGCATGCTGCCCCGTCATGGCAAACACTTGCCGGCGCTGGGCGTCATTCAGCCCGAAAAACACCGCCAGCCGCCCTGCCATCGCATCAGGCAACTCAGCGTAATTAACCGCCAGCCCGGCAAACTCATGGCAGTGCTCCAACCCCGCCTGCAACAACCGCCCCAGTCGGCGCGCGATGAAATCTTCCTGGCCGTCGAAGGGCAATCCGTCGTCCAACACGCTTGTCCCGATCATCCCCGGCACCATGTGCATGCCGGGACGACGCCAATGGGAAACGGCGATTTCCAAAGGGTCGCGGTACACGAACAACCAAGGCGTGTCGGGAAAACATTCGCGCAGCAGCGCCAGTTCACCGATGTTCCAGGCGTCAAGCTTGATCACCAGCCGCTGTTCCACGCCTCGGCGGCGCTGCCCATAGGCCGACATCAGCCCCCTGAGTGCCACGCAGCGGTCAGCGTGCACCATATCGCTGCGCAGCAGAGTATCCAAAGGCGGCGGTTCTGAAATGACGAGGTGGTCGTCCAGTTGTGCCAGCATCTGGCTGATCAATGTCGAGCCACAGCGGGAGGCATGGAAGATGAATGCACTCGGGGGCAGGCCTGGGCTTTGTTGCCTCCACTGGTCCAGGGCGCTCAAGGCTGTCTGGCGGCGGAACGCCTGATTGAAGGGCAACCGCAGGGCGTGTTCCACCGCGTCGCCGAAGAACGGTTGCGACAATCGCGCCTCACCGAACCAGCACCAGTCAACCCGCCACTGCCCCGCCCCTTGCCACACACGGATCGGCAGCCAGCCGTCCAGGTTCAGGCCTTCCACTGATCACTCCACTGCCGGCGACCGTTGCGCATGGCCGCCTGCAATTGCTCCCGGGTAACGTGCAAATCGCGTGCGGCAGCCATCGCGATTGCGCACTCAATGAAAGTGTCTACGTCATGCAGGCTCTGCAAAGTCCGGGCAAGTTGAGGGTCGGTTTCAACGAGCTGCTCAAAGCACACCAGATCACTTCGCTCAGCCACGATTGCCGGTGTGCTGAGCAGCCCGGCGGCGACCTGCCTTAGCAGCCAAGGGCTGGGGCGGCAATCGAGCACCAGATGAATCCGCGGCTGACTGCTGTGGTTATCGACGTGATGAGGCAGCGACAGATCAAGAAACCAGCATTCGCCCGCCGTCATCGGAATGCGTTGCCCATCCAGCCAGAAATCCACGCCAGGCGGGCTGAGCAGCGGCACGTGCAGGCGCAGATCGGCGTTCGCGCCACCCAGGTCATAATCGCGATGCTCGTGGATACACCCGCCGGGACCGAGTCGCAGCAACCGGGCCGAGACGATCTCCAACCGCCAGTCGCGCAACGCCTCGTGCCAACGGTCATCCTCTGACCAGAGCGCGCGCTGCACGGGCTGACCGCGCCCGGGAGACAACGGGGTCAAGGCATCGACCGCCGAAATCAGCGCCACGCCACTCCAGTCACCACTGTAGTACGCGCTGTTGAAGTGGCCTTGCCAATGATCGTCCTCAACGGCTGCCAGTGCCTGCAACAGCAAAGGCAGGTTCACCGTTACCGGCAACCGGGAAAACGCCGGGCGCACCATGTGTACGGCCTGTTACTGGGTCACCGCCGTGGTCGGCACCGCGATATCGCCCTGGGCCCACGCCGCTTCGCGGTTGGCCAACGCCGTGGCAATGGACTGCACTTGGGTCGATTGCACTTCATCGGGCAACGGGTCGAGGCCAGCGCTGGCAAAGATCTGGCCATAGGCGTTGCGCAGGTCGGCATAGGCCAGATCCCGCCGCAAGTCAGCCTGCAGCGTATTGAGTTCGCCCTGGATCAGGTCCAGCTCACCCAAGCCGGCGGCCTGATGGCGGTTGCGCAGTTGACCCACGATCTGCCCATCGATCTCCGACAGCTGCTGGCTGGTCTTGAACTGGCGCAGCGCCTCGCGGTAATTGGCATTGGCCACGTACAGCTGCGCCAGCACGGCGATCGACATCGCCTGGCGCCGCGCCGCCGCGACCTCTTCACCGGCCTTGGCCACGTTGATGGCCGCCGGGGCGGAGATCACGTTGAACAGATTCCAGGTGACCTTCACGCCATAGTCAGCCCAGCCCTGCTCCACCAGGAACGAGTTGCTGTCGTAATGCCCCCCAGCGGAGAACTCCAGCCCAGGTAATAGGCGCAGCATGGCCTTGCGGGTTTCAGCGGCGGTAATGCGCGTCTGGTAGTCCTGCTCGCGCAGTTCCGGGCGACTGGTCAGGGCTTCCTGTTCCAGGCGCGCGAGGTCGACCTTGAGTTCCGGGATGACGTACTCATCCTGGGTGGCCAAGGTCAGCTCGGTGCCCAGGGGCAGGTTGATCAGCGTCGCCAGTTCCGTCTTGGCCAGGGACAACGCCCGACGCTGCTCTTCGAGCTGGCGGGTGGCCTGGATCAGCGAGCGCTGGTAACCCAGTGCCTGCACCGGGTCGCCGATGCGTTGCTCGCTCATGCTCTGACTGTTGCCGCGGGCCGTATCGACTCGGACCATCAGGCTGTCGATCTGCTTGAGCAGGCGCTCGGCGGCCATGGCTCGCCAGTAAGCCGAACGCACATCCTGGACGATGGTGTTGATGACTTTGCGCCGACGCTCCTGCACGATCAGCCGCTGGTCCCCGGCCTGCTTGGCGCTGATGTAGCTCACGCCGAAATCGAGCACGTTCCAGACCATGGTCAGGTCGGCTACTTCGCGATCGCGGTCCTGGGAGGTCGACGGTTCCAGAGACTGGGTACCGGTTTCCACGCTCTGGCTGCTGGAAGCGCTGACGTTGTTGCGGCCCACGTAGCCGGCGTCCAGGGCCATGCGCGGCAGCATGTCGAAACTGGCCAGGTCCAGCTGACGCTTGGCCAGGGCTTCTTCCATGATCTTCAAGCGGCCTTCAAGGTTGTACTTCACCGCACGGGCCATGGCCTGGTGCAGGGTCAGCGGGCCGCTGAGGGGCTCCTGATCCTTGTACATATTCTGCAGATCGGTCCGGGCGCGCTGTTCGCTGACGCTACGCTCGATCGGCTCGCTGGTGACCGCACATCCGCTGACCGTCAACGCCAGCACACTCATTGCGAATAACTTCTGACTTCTATTCATTCCCTGGATTGCCCCTGGCTGCCCCAATTTTTTTAGTTGTTCAGGCCTGCGCCTGGCTCATGCCGACCTGTTGCAATGCCATTGCCAGGCTGTCGACCTGACGCTGCTCGGTGTCTTTGAGTTGTTGCAGTTGCTGACCCAGAGTTGGTGCGCCGAACACCCCGCGTACCCCTTGGGACACATCACCGCCCTGCATCGACTGGCTGTCGAAGGCGTCCAGCGATTCACCATCGGAACCGGCATCCTGGCTGAACAGACCGGCGATCGTGCTGCTGCCGAACACCCCGCCATCGCCACCACCGAAGCCCAGGAAGCCCTGGCCGGAGCCATCGCCCGCAGCATCGGAGCTGAATACCTGGGCGATATAGCTCGGCGCCAATGCGCCACGGTTGATGAAGATGTCGCCAATCGGCCGAATGCCGCCGCCCACGTCGCGTTGTTCAAACAGCGGTGGAAAGCCCAGCGGCGAGCCGAGGTCACCGGTTGGCGGCGTAAAGACAATCGGCTGCAACGGCACCTCGGAAGGCGGCACGACCGTGACAGGGTCGGACGTCAGGAACTCCGGCGGTGGCTTCACATCGTTGGGCACCACGGTGTCGATGGCGTAGTTGTTGGACACTGCCACGCTTGCCCCGGCGTTGCCCGTCAGGTCGCTGACGTTACTGGTGTCCAGGGCGATGAAATTGCTCGGGTCCGTGAGGTTCACCGTAGGCGTGAACGTTGCCGTCCAGGTCAGGCCGCCGTCGCTGGTGGTCAGGTTGGTCAGTTCACCGTTGGTGACGCTGAGGTCTGACAGATCGAAATCAGTCACCGGTTCGCTGAAGGTGAACGTCACCTGGGTCGTCTCACCCACCGTCAGGTTCGGGTCGGCGACCACGATGGTTGCCGTCGGCCGGGTGGCGTCGAGTGCGTAGTTGCTGGAAATGGCGATGCCCACGCCGGCGTTGCCGGCCAGGTCCTGCACATTGCTGGCGTCGAGCAGGATCAGGTTGGTGGCATCGTTGACGCCCGCGGTAGGCGTCAGGGTCGCTGTCCAGGTCAGGCCGCCGTCATTGCTGGCGAGGTTGGACAACACACCATTGGCAACACTGAGATCCGACAAGTCAAAACCGGACACCGCCTCGGTGAAACTGATGGTCACGGTGGTGCTCTGGCCAATGCCCAGGCTGGTGTCGCCCACTGTGATGGTGGCGCCGGGGCGAACCGTGTCGATGGCGTAGTTGTTGGAGTCCACCATGCCGACACCGCTGTTACCCGAGGCGTTGACCACACCGCTGGTGTCCAGGCTGATCAGGTTGCTGGTGTCGTTGATGTTGGTCGTCGGGGTGAACGTGGCCGTCCAGGTAACGCCGCCGTCGGAAGAAGAAACGTTGCTCAGCGTGCCGTTGCTGATGGTCAAGTCGCTGTTGTCGAAACCGCTCACCGCTTCCGAGAACGTAATAGTGACCTGCGAGGTTTCCCCTATCCGCAGCGCACTGTCGGCCACCACAATCGTGGCCGTAGGAACCCGTGTCTCGACCGCGTAGTTGGCCGAATCGGTGGAGCCCGTCCCGGTGTTGCCGGCCGCATCGCTGACCCCGGTGTTGTCCAGGCTGATCAGGTTGGTGGCGTCAGTCACACCCAGGGTCGGCGTGAAAGTCGCGGTCCAGGTCAGGCCGCCATCGTTGCTGCTGACAGCACTCAAGGTGCCGTTGGCAACGCTCAGGTCCGCGTTGCTGAAGCCGGTCACCGCCTCGCTGAAGGTGATGGTCACCTGCGCGGTTTCACCCGGTTTCAACACCGAATCGCTCAGCACAATGGTGGCGGTCGGACGCTGGCTGTCGATGCTGTAGTTATTGGAATCGGTCGTGCCGCTGCCGGCGTTACCCGCCAAATCGGCGACGCCGCCGTTGGCAAGGGTGATGACATTGCTGGTGTCGGTGATGCCAGCGGCAGGCGTAAAGGTCGCGGTCCAGGTGATGCCGCCGTCGCTGCTGCTCAACCCGCTGAGCGTACCGTTGGCAACGGTAAGGTCGGCGTCGGTGAAGCCGGTCACGGCCTCGCTGAAGGTGATGGTCACCAGCGAAGTCTCGCCGGCGGCAATGGCGGTGTCGGCCACGACGATGGTCGCCGTTGGGCGCACGGTGTCGATGGCATAGTTGTTCGAATCGGTGGTGCCGACGCCGGCGTTGCCTGAGACGTTGATGACGCCGGTATTGTCCAGGGTAATCAGGTTGCTGGTATCGGTAATGCTCGCGCTCGGCGTGAACGTGGCCGTCCAGGTAACGCCACCGTCGGTACTGCTCACGTTGCTCAACGTGCCGTTGCTGACGGTCAGGTCGCTGTTATCGAAACCGCTCACCGCCTCGTTGAAGGTGATGGTCACCTGGCTGGTTTCACCGATGCTCAAGGACGTATCGGCCACCACGATGGTTGCCGTCGGCACCTGCGTGTCGATGGCGTAGTTGGCCGAGTTGGTCGTGCCGGTTCCGCTGTTGCCCGCCGCGTCACTCACACCGGTGTTGTCCAGGATGATCAGGTTGGACGTATCCCGCACGCCGAGGGTCGGGGTGAAGACCGCGGTCCAGGTCAGGCCGCCGTCGCTGCTGCTGACGGCGCTCAGGGTGCCGTTGGCAACACTCAGGTCAGCGTTGGTGAAACCGGTCACCGCCTCGCTGAAGGTGATGGTCACCAACGAGGTTTCGCCAACACTGAGGCTGGAATCGGCCAGCACGATCGTTGCGCTTGGACGTTCGGTGTCCAGCGCGTAGTTGTTGGAGTCGGTGGCGCCAACGTTGACGTTGCCCGCCAAGTCAACGATGCCACCGCTGTTGAGCGAAATGACGTTGCTGGTGTCGGTGACGCCAGCGGTCGGCGTGAAGGTCGCGGTCCAGGTGATGCCGCCGTCGCTGCTGCTCAGCCCGGAAATAACGCCGTTGGCAACCGTCAGGTCGGCACTGGTGAACGCGGTCACCGCCTCGCTGAAGGTGATGGTTACCAGCGAGGTCTCGCCGGCGGCAATGGCGGTGTCGGCCACGACGATGGTCGCCGTTGGTCGCACCGTGTCGACGGCGTAGTTGTTGGAGTCGGTAGTACCGACACCGGCGTTGCCCGCGCCATTGATCAGGCCGGTATTGTCCAACGTGATCACGTTGCTGGTGTCGGAAATACTGGCGCTCGGCGTGAAGGTGGCCGTCCAGGTGACGCCACCGTCGGTGCTGCTCATGGTGCTGAGCGTGCCGTTGCTGACGGTCAGGTCCGAATTGTCGAACCCGCTGACCGCCGAGTTGAAGGTCACGGTGACCAATGACGTCTCGCCGATGCTCAGGGTGGTATCGGCAATCACGATGGTCGCCGTCGGTACGTTGGTGTCGACCTGGTAATTGTTGGAGTTGGTAGTGCCGGTGCCGGAGTTGCCCGCCGCGTCACTGACCCCGGTGTTGTTCAGGGTGATGACGTTGGAGGTATCGGTGACGCCGAGGGCCGGAGTGAAGGTGGCGGTCCAGGTGAGGCCACCGTCGCTGCTGCTGACCGCGCTCAGCGTACCGTTGGCGACGCTCAGGTCCGAGTTGTCGAACCCGCTGACCGCCTCGCTGAAGGTAATGGTCACCAGCGAGGTTTCGCCGACGCTCAGCGCCGTATCGGCGACCACGATGGTGGCGGTCGGACGCAGGGTGTCGACGGCATAGTTGTTCGAATCGGTGGTGCCGCTGCCGGTATTGCCCGCGCCGTCCACCACGCCCGTGTTATTGAGCGTGACCAGGTTGGTGCTATCGCTGACGCCCGCGCTCGGCGTGAAAGTCGCGGTGTAGGTGATGTTATCGCTGGTGCTCAGCCCGCTCAGGCTGCCGTTGGCAACGGTAAGGTCGGCCAGGGTGAAACCGGTCACCGCCTCGCTGAAGGTAATTGTCACCAGCGAGGTTTCGCCGACGCCAAGGGTCGAGTCGGCGACCACGATGGTCGCGGTCGGACGCGCGGTGTCGATGGCGTAGTTGTTCGAATCAGTGGTGCCCGTACCGACGTTGCCCGCCGCATCCGCCACACCAGTGTTATCCAGGGTGATGAGGTTGCTGGTGTCGCTGACGCTAGCGCTTGGTGTCAACGTGCCGGTCCAGGTGATGCCGCCGTCGCCACTGCTCAGGCCGGTGATCGTACCGTTGGCGACCGTCAGGTCGGCGGCGGTAAAGCCTGTTACCGCTTCGTTGAAGGTGATGGTCACCAGGGATGTTTCGCCAACGCTCAGCGCGGTGTCGGCCACAACGATGCTAGCGGTGGGTCGCTGGGTGTCGACTGCGTAGTTGTTGGAGCTGGTGGTGCCGCTGCCGGTGTTACCGGCCGCATCCGCCACACCGGTATTGGCCAGGATGATCAGATTGGTGGCGTCGCTGATGCTGGCGCTCGGGGTGAGCGTCGCGGTCCAGGTGATGCCGCCGTCACTGCTGCTCAGGCCGCTCAGTGAACCGTTGGCGACGGTCAGGTCGGCCAGGGTAAAGCCCGTTACAGCTTCGCTGAAAGTGATCGTCACCAGCGATGTTTCGCCGACATTCAGCGCGGTATCGGCCACCACGATGGTGGCGGTGGGACGCAGCGTGTCGATTGCATAGTTGTTCGAATCGGTGGTGCCGGTGCCAACGTTCCCGGACAGATCGGCAACGCCGGTATTGTTCAGCGTGATCAGGTTGGTGGTGTCGCTGATGCTGGCGCTCGGGGTCAGTGTCCCGGTCCAGGTGATACCGCCGTCGCTGCTGCTCAGCCCGGTGACCGAGCCGTTGGCAACCGTCAGGTCAGCGGTGGTAAAACCGCTCACCGCCTCGTTGAAGGTGATGGTCACCACCGAGGTTTCACCGACCCTGAGGGCGGTGTCGCTGACCACGATGGTCGCTGTCGGACGCAGGGTGTCGATAGCGTAGTTGTTGGAGTTGGTCGTCCCCACGCCGGCGTTGCCATTGAGGTCCGCCACGCCGGTGTTATTCAGGACAATGAGATTGGAAGTGTCGGTGATCGCAGCGTCCGGTGTGAAGGTGGCCGTCCAGGTGATGCCACCGTCGCTGGAGCTCAGGCCGCTGATCGAGCCGTTGGCCACCGTCAGGTCCGCTGCGGTAAAACCACTGACCGCTTCGGAGAAAGTGATGGTCACCAACGAGGTTTCACCGACCCGAAGGGCAGTATCGCTGACCACGATGGACGCCGTGGGCGCCACGGTGTCGTTGACCACGTAATTGTTCGAGTCGGTGGTGCCCACGCCGGCATTGCCGGCCAGGTCGGCAACCCCGGTGTTGTTCAGGGTGATGATGTTGGTGGTGTCGGCGATGTTGCTTGCCGCGGTCAGGGTGCCGGTCCAGGTGATGCCACCGTCGCCGCTGGTCAAGGTGCCGATGGTGCCGTTCTGCACCGTCAGGTCGGCCGCAGTGAGGCCGGTGACAGCTTCGGAGAAGGTGATGGTCACCAGCGACGTGCCACCGGAGTTCAGGTTGGTATTGGCCACCACGACGGTCGCGGTGGGCGGCGTCTCGTCCGGCACATAGTTGGTGTTGATGGTGCCGCCATCGCCGTAGACGTTGGCCACCGACGCCGGCGAAACACCCGCGGTGCCGGCACTGGTCCCACCCACGCCGCTGCCACCGACGTTGCCGGCCAGGGCGGCGAAGTTGGCGGCGGTAATCAGGATCGAGCCTTTGTTCCAGATGGCCCCGACACCGACGCCGCCGGCACCGCCCGTGTGGTTGTAACCACCACCAGCGCCACCGCCACCACCGCCGCCGCCCGCGCCGACGTTGTTGGAAATGACCGAGTTGCCGATGATTCGCAGGGTCGCGCCGGTGTCGTTGTAGATACCACCGACCGCTCCGCCACCGGCGCCGCCAATATCGTTATAGCCGTCGCCACCGCCACCGCCACCGATGGATAGCCCACCGCTGACGGCTGTACCGCCTGCGGAGCCCGTGCTGTAGCCCGGATACGCGGAACCGCCAGCCCCGCCGGTGGAGGAACCACCACGCCCGCCCATGTTGAAGAAGCCACCCCCGGCGCCGCCCTGGCCGGCCGAGCCGTTGGAGCCAGTGGCGTTGAGGGTATCGCCGCCCTTGCCACCGGTACCGCCAGTGATCGCGCCACCGCCGCCGCCACCGCCGCCGGCGTATTGCGGCGTGACACCACCACCGCCGCCGCCACCCGAAGCGGCGTTCGCGGTGACGGTGACGTTCCTCAGGGTCAGGGTGCCGGCGTTATAGATCCCGCCGCCCTTTGACACCAGCGCATCGTCGCCGCCATTACCGCCGTTACCCGCCACCATACCGCGAGTAATCACCAGGCCATCGAGGGTCGCCGTGGTGCCGGCCGTCACGTTGATAATCTGGGTGCGGTACTGCCCGTCGAGGGTGACGTCGGCCACGTTGTCATTGTTGAGATCGCCATCGATGGTGACGTTGCTGTCGACCACCAGCACCTGGGTCAATGCGACAGTCATGCCGGCATTGAACGTAACAATGTCACCATTCTGCGCAGAATCCAAAGCGGCGCGCAGAGAACCAATACCGGAATTGAGGTTGTTGGTAGCGGTCCAGGTGGCCAGGCCCCATTGGTACTCGCTCATGGCAGTGGCCGAGAGCACGTTGGCACTTTCGATGTTGCCGGTGGCGATTTCCAGGTCCCAGTCGCCGCCAAGGCCCGTGCGATCGATGGACGCCGCCACGTCGCGGCCGGTCAACTGCGCCAGTGAATTGACCAGGCTCAGGCCACGGTCACCTTCAGCGGTGTAGCAGCCATAGATCAGAATATCGCCACCGGCGTTCATGTCCTGGCCGATCTGCGCCAGCACCTCGCTGCGGGCCTCAACGTTGTCCGCCGACAGGTAGCTGCTGCCCAACCAGAGATCGCCGGCGTTGCCGTGGGCGATGATCTGCACCGAGCTGATGCCTTGGTGGGTGTCCAGGTAATCGGCGATCTGTTGCAGGCCGTCCTTGGTGGCGTCCAGTTGCACCACCTGAGTACCGGGCGCGACGCCTTCGAGCAGGCTGGCCGAGTCTTTGACCCGGGAATCGACAAACACCACGGCCTTGCCGGGCACAGCGGCCTGGGTGGCATCGGTCTGGCCTTGAGGCGCGTGGCTGTCTGAAGCCTGGTCAGCCGCAGGCGTCTTGGCCGCGTCTGCAGTGGGTTGGGCGTCCGCCTGTGCGGCATCGGCCACGGTCGCCGCCACCGCGCCGTCGAACAGCATTCGCGGCTCCAGGGACATGATCATTGGCGATGCCAGGGCCTGTGCGCCCTCGGTTACCCGCGATTTGCCTTTGCTCCACCACATGACGTTCACCTGGACTCGAACTTTTTAAACACGCAAATGAAAAAAACCGCGAATCAGTTGACCGCGGCGTCGGTTTTCATACGAATGACATTGGCAGCGCTGGCGGACCCATCGCGCCAGAACGACAACTCGGCATACTTTTCAAACAGATCCGGCGGCAACAAGGTCCGCCGGGCTTGCGGCGCGACCTTGGGCTTGACCTTGTGCAGGCCGGCAACGCCCAAGGCCTGGTCGAAGGCCGGTGCGTCGTAGGTCAAGTGATTGAAGTCGTGTTCGAACCAGGGCTCACCGATGAACTCGTACACCAGGCGCATCACCCGCTCCGGGGCCTGGCTCAACAGGTCGTAGTCGACGATCAACATGGACTCGGCGTTTTCGCCGTAATACGCCTCTTTGAGCGCTGTCCAGGCAAAGCCAACCAGGCGGTTGCGCTGGGCCAGGGTTTCGCAGCGGCTGTAGACGGTGTTGCGCTCGTCATCGTCATTGAACAGCTTGGTGTTCTCGAACGGATTGGCGCGGTAAAGCCGCTCCAGGCTGTCCAGCACCCAGGCGACGTTGCGCACGCAGGCGATGGTCTTGGCCTGGGGGAACAGGTCCTGCAACGCAGGCAAGCGGGCGCACCACTGGCGATTTGTATCGAAGATGACGGGTTTGTCGGCCTTGTCGGCGTAGTAGGAGTCGAACAGCCCGCGCAACAGGCGACGGCGCAGGTCGGTGTCGATCACCGAGCCAAACTCACTGCCGGCGCTGCATTGCTGCAGGACGCTGCTGAACAGCGAACCGACGGGGCTGGTCATGCCGGCATGAAAGCGCGGGTTCTGCAGCAAAATGGCAGAAAGCAGGGTCGAGCCCGAGCGCGGTAAACCGGAGATAAAGTGAAACTGCGGCAATCCCTTCACCTTGTTTGTATTCCATTTGTAGCGCAAAGCGTAGCTGAGGAAATAATCCGCGACTAGTACTACTTTGATATCAAACCCAGCCAGATCTGTAAAAAAGATGGACGGTATAGGCGCCATGCGAACCTGAATCGATTAAGCCACTGGACAACATTTTTCCTCCCTTCCAGCCCAGCAGAATGAAATATCTCGGTCTACGCTCAGCCGTGCGTGACCAGGCCAGGGAGTGAAGAAGTCGGGCTGATCGCAATCCTCTCCCTTGGTCCCTGTCGGCATTGCCAAACCAACAATCTGAAGGGATGAGGAATCTATGGAAGTCTTTATGGGCACCATCCAGCCGTTCGCCTTTAACTTCGCCCCCAATGGGTGGGCGCTGTGCAACGGGCAGACACTCGGCATTTCCCAATACCAGGCGTTGTTCTCCCTGCTCGGCACGTACTACGGAGGCAACGGCACCACCAACTTCATGCTCCCCAATTTGCAAGGCCGCACGCTCTTGGGACAAGGCAACGGCCTGGGCCTGACGCCGCGGGTCATCGGCGAAGTCGCCGGCACCGAAAACGTCACCCCGACGCTCAACAACCTGCCCACCCACACTCACACTATGGCGGGACTCACCGCCTCCACCACCCTGCAACTGGCGAACCCGGCCAGCAACCCGGTGAACACACCAACGGCCACCAATTCGTTCATCGGCACCTCGGGCACTGGCCCGGGCGCGGCGAATATCTATTCCGACCAGATAGGTGCCTCGCCGATCCCGGTCAAGGGCGTGAGCACCACCATCGACGGCACGATTTCCCCGACGGGCAGCGGCATGCCGATGGCGATCATGAACCCGTTCCTGGCGATCAACTTCAGTGTCGCCTTGAACGGTCTCTTCCCGTCCCGTAACTGATGAACAGTCGGAGGGCTGCGGCCCTCCGGCTTTTGGAGTGTCGACATGTTGCAACAGGTTCATAGCCGCCATTTTCAACCGCTGCTGGGCCAGACCAGCAGCCTGACCCTGCCCGACGGTAGCTGCCTGCCCGTGCGGTTCGAGTTCCTTGAGGAAACACCACGGGCGAAGATGCCGAACGCTGAGCGCATGCCGTTCAGCGTTGAATTCAACAGCCTGGAAAGCACCGACTTCGTGGATGGGCTGTGCGCGCTGGAAGTGCCCGATCTGGGGCGGATTGAGGAGGTGTTCGTGTCGCGGATACCGCCCATGGGACGGGATCCGGCGCTGGGGTATTTCTACATTGCGTTTAACTGAAGACTGATGATCCCTTGTGGGAGCGAGCCTGCTCGCGATGACGGTGGCATAGCCAACATCACTTCAAACTGACCCACCGCTATCGCGAGCAGGCTCGCTCCCACACGAGCCAGAAGCAGCTCAGTTCCCCTTCGGATACCAAACCAGCCGCTCCGCCGCCGGGTTACGCTCCTGCACTTCAAAGCCCAATGCCAGGTAATGCTGGCGTGCGTGCGGGTTACTGCTCCAGACCACGGTCGCCACCGGGCAGCGGATCTGTTGTGCGGCTTTTTGTACCCCTTGCAACACGGCCCGACCGTAACCTTGCCCGCGCGCCTGGGGAATGAACGCCAGGTACAACACACGGATTTCATTGGGGCCAAAATCAGTACTCAAGGCGCCAATGGCGGTACCGAGCTTTTCCACGACGTAATGCATGGCGTTGGGGAAGTTATCCCCAAGCCCTTGCTCCTGCACCTGAAATTGCTGAGCAACCACCTGCTGTACTTGCTCGTGCTCGCCGTCGATCCATTGCAGATCCGCTCGCGCCGTCTGGTAAAGACTCTGCAAAAACGGCCCATCGCTGACCTGCGATGGCCGTACCACCAACCCCTCCGCCGCCACTGAATTCATGCTCGCTCCTTAAAACCCGCTTTCCCTGACGCCCAACGCCGCCAACCGACGCCAGGTCGCTCCCAGCACCGATTCACCGTGCCCCTGCAACACCACTACGCCACGCAGCGGTTGCGCCGGCGCAGGCGTGTTATCAACAGCACTCAAACGCACGCCATATTGCGCCTGCACCGGCTCCGCCCGTTGCTGCGAGTCACGCCGTACCGCGATCGGCCCGTGGTGATCGGACGTCAACGCCTGTTGCTCGACCCAGGCCACGCCATTGGTATCGATCTCGTTCAATTGCACGGCAATCGAGGGGTGCATCGGATCGTCAGCAATGAAACGCCCCGTGGCCCCGGGTTCGACCCGCCAAAGCTCGGCTTCGGTCAGGTAGCCGCGTAAGCGGGAGTCGGCCTGTACCACCCGCGCCAGCGGCTGTGTGGGCGACAACCAGCGCCCCACCGACAACTGTGGTAACAGATCACGCACCTGTCCGGCATGGGGCGCGCGTAACAGCAGGCGCTCACGCTGGGCGACCAGGCCCCGGTATTCGGCCACCGCTTCGGCCAGTTGTTGTTCGACGATACCGGCATCGGCGGCGGTTTCGCTGCGGCCGGCCTGGCGACGCATCTGTAACTGCTGGATCTCGATTTCCCGCCGCACAATCGCCAGGCGCGAAGCCATGTCCGGTGACTCCAGCTCGATCAACACATCGCCCTGGGCCACGGTCTGGCCGTCATGCACATTCACCTGTTTGATCCGTGCCGCCACCGGCGCATGCAAGGCACTGGCGCGACCGGCCTCAAGCATGACCGGTACCTCGACGGCGCTGCGCCAGGGCAACAGCAGCGCCAACGCCAACGCCAGTAACACCAGGCCACTGAGCAGCACTCGCGGACCATGGGCCTGCTCGCGCCGGCTCCACCACTGCCGCCATTCGTTCACGATGGGCATAAAAATGAACCACACCAATTCCACCAGCATCAGGAAAATGCCCAGCACCTTGAAGAACAGGTGATAGACCGCCAGGGCAATACCCAAAAACAACGCCGCGCGCCATAACCAGGCGCCGTATCCCCACACCAGCAAGCGACGACGCATTGTCGGCGTCCAGGGTTCCGGAGCCGGCGCGCCATAACCGAACAAGGCTTCACGCAAACGCCAGCGGCACAACGCAAACGCTCGCCCCTGGAGGTTATCCACTGCCCAGAAATCACTGAGCAGAAAATAACCGTCGAAGCGCATGAAGGGGTTAAGGTTGATGATCAACGTGGTGATCCAGGTGGCGCTGGCCAACATGAACGCGGCAGTGCGGGCCGGTCCGTCGGGCAACAGCGACCAGGCCAGCAACGCGATGCACGCCAGCAGCAATTCGGCCAGTACACCGCCGGCGCCGATCAGCAGCCGGGCACGACGATCATTGACCCGCCAGGCGTCGCTGACGTCGGTATAGAACATCGGCAACAGCACCATGAATGCCACGCCCATGCTCTGCACACGGCAACCGGCGCGCTTGGCCATGAAGGCATGACCGAACTCGTGGCACAACTTGGCGAAGAACAACGCCACCGCGAATGCCAGCGCGCCACCCAGGCTGAACAGGTGCGGAAACGTCGCCACGAAGCGCTGCCAGTCCCGCGACACCAGAAAAATACCCACGCCCAGGGTCAGCGGCATGCCATACCGCAGGATGGCGGGCCCGTACCGCGCGAGAAAAGGCCAGGCGCGGTTGAGAAAAGCATCCGGGCGCCACAACGGAATGCGAAAAAACAGATACTGGTGCAGCAGGATCTGCCACAGGCTCTGACGCTGGGCGGCCGTCTTGAACTGATAGCTGTCGCGCTGTTGCGGGTCCATGGCGCTGATCAGATCGTGACCTCGCAAAAAGCCCAGCAATTGCTCCAGCGATTCATTATTGAGCGGAAGGCCCGGCTCACGGTTCGCGGCTTGCAGCACCTGTTCCGGCTCACCAAGGGACCAGTGCCGCAGCATGCGCATCGCCGCCGCGCCAAGCTTGAAATAGCGCCCGCGTACCGGATCGGCCAGGGTCCATTGAGGGGAGCCGTCCGGGTCCGGGGCGGCAGGGGACAATTGCAGGTCTGGCCGCAGGCTCGGCAGTCCCATGCTACAGACCCACGCTCTGGCGCAAGCCGGCCAGTGGTCGACGCAACAGGTACAGCGCCAGCGGGGCGCGATCGCCGAAAATTTTCGCCGTGCCCCGCAGACCGATGCGCGGCGCCGCGTCATCAAAACGCGCGTCCAGGCGATACGCCAGTTGCCCCGCAGCGGTGGGTTGCGCCTCGTAGGCCGAACGTTCGAGCCTGGCCAGGTGTCGCTGCAACGGATCACTGTCGAGGAACAACGCCACCTGGGCACCGGGGGCCAGGTCAATCGCGTCGCCCACCGCCAGCTCAATACGCAATTCGGCCTGGTTCGGGTCGGCGATTTCCATCAACCGCTCCCCCGTCTGCACCGGCTTGCCGAGCCAACGTTCTGCATCGGCAAATACCGCAATACCGTCCCGTTCAGCGCGCACTTCACTGCGTTTGAGCAACTCGATTGCATAGTCGCGTTCGGCGCGTTTCTGCTCGACGCGAGCGGCCAACAGATCAATCTTCGAGCTCGACTCGGCATCGGCAAACGCGCGCTGAGCGTTAGCCTTGAGTTCCGCCTCGGCCACGCCCAACACGCGCTCGGCCACATCGGCCTGGGCCTTGAGACTGGTGCTTTCGAAGCGCAACAGCAAGTCGCCGCTCTTGACGCTCTGGTTGGGTTTGACCAGGAATTGGGCGATCACCCCGTCCAAAGGTGCCGCCACCACCTGCCCGCCCAGCGGCACCACTTCGGCCGGGGCCAATACCGACTGTCGGACAGGAACCAGCAAGCCCAACAGCAGCACCGCCACCAAGGCGACCTGACGCTTGCGGGTCCAGCGCAAGCGCCACGGTTTGCGCGGTTGCAGCGCCAACCAGGCGTGGCTATAGGTGTCGCCCAGTTGCGACAGCAGCACTTGTTCAGAGGGGGGCCATGGCAGGTCACGGGCCAGCCACAAACCGCCGAACACCTGCCCCTGATGATCGATCAACGGCAGCCAGAACACCTGCCCCGCCGACAGGCTTCGCCAGTCCGCCTGAATGGAGTCGCTCACCCCATCGGCGGCAATTACCCGGGCCTGGTTCAGCAAGCCTTTTTTGAATAGCTGCGCCACCGCCTGCTCGACAAACGCCACGAACGGTGCGTTCGGATCCACGGCACTGACGCCGGTCACCGCCTGGACCTTGCCGGCGATCAACAGCGCGGCATGGCGGAACCCGAACAGGGCCTGACCATCGTTGACCAGGCTGTAACTCAGTTGCGCCGGGGTACGCGCAGCCCGCGTCTGGCGCTCCAGGTCGAGGAATCGGGCAAATACCTGTTCGGCGCTGCCCGTGATCGGCGCGTTCACTTGAACTCCGCGAAACGCGCCGTACCGCTCATGCCGGACAACAGCCCCTTGGCGTCAGGCAGCGTCGCCACCAGCAGCAAAGTCTGGCTGCCCTCGTCGATGCGCGCGCCAAGGCGTTTGACCGTCGCTTGCAGCGGCTGGCCGGTTTCATCGGGGACAAAGGTGAAGGACTGGCCCGGCTTGAGCCTGCCCATCCAGCGCGAAGGCACCAGCAGATGGATTTCCAGGGTGCGGTTGTCCACCACGTCCAGCAACGGCGCGCCGGCGGCCACGCTTTCATAGCGCTGGACCTCGCGCGCCACCACCTGTCCATCGAACGGCGCGATCACGCTGCAGCGCTTGACCTGGACCTGATAAACCTGGGACTGCGCCTGCGCTTCGCTGAGCCTGGCCTCGGCGCGTGCCACTTCGAAACGCCCGACCGATTTCAACGCCGCCAATTGCTTGTTATGGGCCAGTTCTTCACTGGCACCACGGCTCGCGGCCCGAGCTGCATTGAGCTGAGCCTGGTACGCTGAACAATCGAAACGCGCCAGGGTATCGCCCTGCTTGAACGACTCCCCCTCACTGAACGGCAACTCGACAATTCGTCCAGCCAACTCACTGGCAAGCACCGCCTGATCCCGTGCCCGAAGCACGCCACGCGCCTCATTGCCGCTCGGTGCACTGGCCCTGACGCCGCTCTCGAGCAGCGGATCATCGGAAACAGGCGTCTGCGCCTGCACCCAGCACGTTACAAAGACCAACCCCCAAACCCAACTACCTGAACGCCGCATAACCGTTACTCCCTGACGGATGGGCGGAGTCTACGACAGCGGTGGGGGGCGTCAAGGGAGTAGCAGGGAGGAGGAAGCAATCTCTTGTTTCAAAAAGACCAAAGAGGAGATCAAAAAGCGCTCGGTTTTTGCTGGGATGAGTCGGTATCAAATCCCACAGAATCTTGAGAGCTTCCACTCATACAAAACGGCTTTCGGTGATGGATCTCTCGTATTCTCCGCAGGAGCCCTCAATTTCGTAACAAACGCTGACAGATCAAACAAAGAATAAGTTTGACCTCCCACCGCGCATACGCTCAACACTGATCTGCCGGTGAAAAAAGGTAAACCAAACAGCAGTTGACGCCATGTCACGCTCAACTTAGGATGGCTTTACTCAACCCCGTACGCAGAGATTCAATTTTCTGGCCGTTGGGGTGAAAAAACCGGCTTAGGCCGGTTTTTTCGTTTCTGGGGATTGAGCTTGTGCGAACCGCATTTTTTGTAGATGGCTACAACCTGTTCTATGGGCTGCTCGCGGACACACCTTACAAGTGGCTGGATCTGCGAAGTCTGTTGTCGCATATCGCGCATATCGAAAATCCGCAGAGCACCACTTCCTCGGTTGATTACTTCACCTCCTCGGTCAAACCGTCATTGGCCACCCGGGGTCAAGCATCAAAAGAAGCGCAAGACACTTATATTCGCGCCCTGAAGAGCACCCATATCTGTGTCCATTACGGTCACCATCAACTTGAACCTGCCAAGGCCCCTCGCTTTATTGATAGAAAGACGAAAGCGTCTCGCAACGACAAAGTCGACATCTGGAAGCTGGAGGAGAAAGAAACGGACGTTCACATAGCAATCAGCATGTATCGAACCGCTGCCAAGCAAACGAAACTGAAGCATCATGAACGGTTGGAGCAGTTGGTGCTTGTATCCAGCGACACCGACATGACGCCGGCCTTGAGAGCCGTACGAGAAGACTTTCCTGCAATAACCGTCGGCGTCATTCTTCCCCACAGAGCCGAGCTGAATCGCCCGTCTCCAGGTTCGCTAAAGCAGCACGCCCACTGGACACGCCGCGTTGTCACCTGTGAGGAACTCCAATCCCACCAGTTCCCCACCCGAGTACCCACCCACAAAGCCCCCGCTATCAAACCGGATTACTGGTAAACCCCTGCAGCCGGATATACCGACGCCCAGCTCCGATACCTCTAGTCCTACCGTGGCAAAGCACTATCGCGACACAGCCAGTCACCCTGTGGGAGCGAGCCTGCTCGCGACGACGTCAGCCCAGACAACTCAGCATTTGTGACGAGGAGGCCCGCTCAAACACTACCGCTCGTGCAACGCCTCGGCCCGCGCCTTGATGATGGGTTTGAGCAGGTAACTGAGTACGGTTTTCTTGCCGGTGATGATGTCCACCGAAGCCACCATGCCCGGGATGATCAACAGGGGTTTTTCAGGGGTGCCCAGATGACTGCGCTCGGTGCGCAGCTTGATGATGTAGTAAGTGGTTTTCTTGTCTTCGTCGGTGATGGTGTCGGCGCCGATCTGCTCCAGCTTGGCTTTCAGCCCACCGTAAATGGTGTAGTCGTACGCGGTGAATTTCACCGTGGCGTCCTGGCCGGGGTGCAGGAAGGCGATGTCCTGGGGACGGATTTTCGCTTCCACCAGAAGGGTGTCGTCCAGGGGCACGATTTCCACCAGGTCACTGCCGGGCTGGATGACCCCGCCGATGGTGTTCACCAGCAACTTGTTGACGATACCCCGCACCGGCGAGGTGACCAGTGTACGGCTTACCCGATCCTCCAAAGCCTTGCCGGTGGCCTGGGCCTTGTTCAGGTCGGTACGCGCCTCATTGAGTTGGGTCAGGGCTTCGCTGCGGAACTTGCCGCGCGTCTCATCGATCTTGCGCTGCACTTCCTTGATCGCCGATTCAGCGCGGGGAATCGCCAGTGTCGTGGCGTCGAGTTGCCCACGGGTTTCGACTTCAGCCCGCTTGAGCCGCAGCACTTCCACCGGTGACACCGCACCCTGGGCTACCAGCGGTTCGGACATGTTGATCTCCTGGCGTTGCAACGACAGGGCGGAGCGGTACTGCGACTGCTTGGAAACAAACTCGCGCAACTCCTGCTGACGCTGGATCAACTGCTCCTGCAACCCGCCGATTTCATCGTGCAGTTGTTGGCGGCGGCTGATGTACAGCGACTCTTCGCTGGCGGCCTGGCGCGGAACCGCCTTGAGCACGTCCTCCGGGAAGTTCAGCGGCCGGTCATCGACTTCGGCACTCAGCCGCTCGACCCGCAACAACATGGACAACCGATCAGCCTCGGTCTCCCCCACATTAGAGACAAACCGAGTGTCATCCAGGCGAATCAACGGCGCGCCGGCCTCGACGATCTGCCCTTCGCTGACAAACAGCTCGGCAACGATCCCGCCTTCCAAGTTCTGGATCTTCTGGATCTTGGACGACGGAATCGCCTTGCCGTCGCCCTTGGTCACTTCGTCGACCTGCGCGAAGTTGGCCCACAGCAACAGGAAGACAAAGAAGCCGATGATCCCCCAGATCGTCAGCCGCACCACTCGCGGAGCGTCTTCGATCAGGGCTTTGTTGACCTCAGGCAGAGGCTGGCCATGCAGCGAGTCCGAACCCTTGAAATAGCGGCCCACGGCATTTTTCAAACCCGACTTAAGCAACACTGATCTGCCCCTTCTTCAACGCTTCCATCACCGCGGCTTTCGGGCCGTCGGCGAGGATCTGCCCACGGTCGATCACCAACAGGCGGTCCACCAGCGACAGCAAGGATGCCCGATGCGTCACCAGCAGCACGGTCTTGTTTTCCACCACGGCGGCCAGGCGCTGTTTCAAGCGTTCCTCACCGGTGTTGTCCATGGCGCTGGTGGGTTCATCCAACAGCAGGATGGGCGGGTTGAGCAGCAGCGCGCGGGCCAGGGCGACGTTTTGGCGCTGGCCGCCGGACAGGTTCTGCCCGCGCTCGCCAACTTGCAGTTCATAGCCTTGCGGGTGCAAGCGCGCGAACTCATGCACACCGGCAAGTTCGGCGGCCTGGAGCACCAGTTCGTCCTCGACGTAACGGGCGCCGGAGGTCAGGTTGTCCCGCAGGGTACCGGCCAGCAGCTGGATATCCTGCGGCACATAACCGATGTTGTAGCGCAGCTCGCTGACGTCGATCTGACGAATGTCCACGCCATCCACCAACAGCGCCCCGTCGTCCGGTTGATACAGACCCACCAGCAACTTGGCCAGGGAGCTCTTGCCCGAACCGCTACGACCGATGATGCCGATTTTTTCCCCGGGCTTGATCACCAGGTTGATGTTCTTCAGCGCAGCGTTCTGCTGGTTCGGGTAGGTGAAATTCAACTGACGGCATTCGATGGCACCCTGCAAGACCTTACGGCTCAACGGGCGCTCTTCGAAATTGCGCTCCTGGGGCAGCTCCATCATCTGATCGACCGAAACCATGGTCACCCGCGCCTGCTGATAGCGAGTCAACAGACCCGACAGCGACGCCAACGGGCTGAGGGCGCGGCCACTGAGCATGTAGCAGGCGATCAACCCACCCATGCTCAGGTTGCCGGCAATGATCTGATAGACGCCGAAGACAATCATGATCACCCCGGCCAACTGCTGGATCAGCAAGGTGATGTTCATCGCCAGGCCGGACAGCATCTTGACCCGCAGCTCGAGGCGGCTGAGGGTGCCGATGGTTTGTTCCCACTGGTATTGGCGCTCGCTCTCAGCGTTGTTGACCTTCACCGCATCCAGGCCGGCCAGGGTTTCGATCAGGCTGGATTGACGCTCGGCGCCCAGGGCCATGGTTCGCTCCATGGTCGCCACCAGGGGCTTTTGCAAGGCGTAGCCGATCAGCAGGGCAATCGGAAAGGCCAGCACCGGAATCCATACCAGATGCCCGCCGAGGATCGCGATGACCATGAAAATCAGCAAGGTGAACGGCAGGTCGATCAGGCTGGTAAGGGTCAGCGAGGCGAGAAAGTCCCGCAGGCTTTGGAATTCATGGATGTTCTGGGCAAAGCTGCCCACCCGTGCCGGGCGATACTTCATGGCCATGCCAACGATGCGCTCGAACAACGTCGCCGAAATGATCAGGTCGGTTTTCTTGCCGGCCAGGTCCAGGCACAGGCTGCGCAACATCTTGAGGATCAGGTCGAACACATAGGCGCCGGTAATACCGATCGCCAGCACCCACAGGGTGGACTCGGCCTGGTTCGGTACCACGCGATCGTAAACGTTCATCACGAACAGCGGCGCCGCCATGGCGATAATATTGATCAGCAAGCTGGCAGCAATGGCGTCGGCGTACAGCCAGCGCGACCGCTTGAGCGTGTCGCGAAACCACGAACGCGCCCGAGGAATGAGCGTGCCGTGGTTCACGTCGAATTTGTGTTGCGGTTGAGCGAAGAACACTTTACCGCTGTAGTCGTCGGCCAGCAGTTCACGGCTGACCGTCACTTCGCCGCCATCACTTTCGCTGAGCAGCAGACGCGCCTGGTCATCGCCGACCCAGCCGAGCAACACCGCGCTACGACCCTCCTTGAGCAACAGCAGGGCCGGCATGGCGATGGTCGGTATCTGCTCGAGCTTGCGTTGCAGCACCCGGCCTTGCAGACCGGCACGTGCTGCCGCTCGCGACAATAATTCGACGCTCAGCCGTTGCTTGGGTAACGGCAGGCCGGTGGTGAGCATCGCCGCGCTGGCCGGCTTCTGATGGAGCATGCAAAGCGCCAGCAAGCCGTCCAGCAATGGGTCGTCGTGCAGCGTGCGTGGATCATGGATGAGTTCGGCTCGACTGACTTCTGATTCCACGCTGGGCACTCTTTGCTGATCAAAACGGGATGGATGACTCAATTCATCCCAGGCAACTGGACCCTGGGCTTGACGTCATTCTGCACAACGGATGCCAACGGCGCGACAACCCCCTGACTTTTGAGCAACTGCCCCATGGTTGCCTTGATCCGGTATTGGCTGAACAACTGCACGTTCTTGATCTCCGCCAGGCGGCGGGAGGCGCTGAACAGCTCGTTTTCGCTGTCGAGCAAGTCGAGCAGGGTCCGCTCGCCGAGACCGAACTGCCGCTGGTAGGCGGTGCGTACGTTGGCGCTGTGATCGACGTACTGCTGGGCAATCGGTACCTGGGCGTTGGCGTTGTTGAGGGCGTTCCAGGCCAGGCCCAACTCTTCAGTCAGTTGACGCAGGGCGTTGTTGCGGATGTCCAGGGCCTGGCTCGACAGATACGACTTGGACTCCAGATCCGCCTTGTTGCTACCACCGGCGTACAGGTTGAAACGCATGCGCAGCATGGCTTGCCATTCGTTGTTGTGACCGTTCTGACCATCCAGATCGTTGTCGGCGGTACGGCCCAACTCGGCGTCGAAGCGGGGGTAGAAGCTCGACTTGGCGGCTTCGTACTGTTGCTCGGCGGCCGCGATGTCGGCTTCGGCGGAACGCAACACCGGGCTGTTCTCCAGCATCTGGGCACGGGCTTCGTTCAGGTTGGCCGGCAACAGCGCCAGAAAATCGGCGGGACGTTCCAGCTGGTCGGGCATCTGGCCCACGGCGCTGAGGTAGTTGGTCTCGGCGTCGGCCAGGTTGGTCTGCTCGGTGATCAGGTTGTTGCGGGCCTGGGCCATGCGCGCCTCAGCCTGATCCAGATCGGCGCCGCTGCCCACGCCACGGTCGGTGCGCAGCTTGATTTGATCGAAGATGCGCTCGTGACTCTTGAGGTTTTCCTCAGCCAGACGTACGAACTCGCGTCGGGTCAGCACGTCCAGATAAACCTGGGCCACGGTCAATCCGGTGCGCTCGGACGCGTCCAGCAAGGAATAGGCACGGGCATTCACGGTGGCTTGTTGACGCCCCACTTCGCTGGACGTCGCAAAACCGTCAAAAACCATTTGCGTCAGGCGCAGGCTGGACTCGCTACGGTTCAAGGTTTCCCAATGATTATTGCTGCCCGAGCGGGTCGTCACACTGTCAGTACCTTCGCGACCGTACCCCGCCGCAAGGTCCACTCTAGGCAGGTAGCCGCCTTTAGCGGCCTTGAGTTGGTAGTCCGCCGCCAGCCGGCTGTTCACACCGGCCTGAATCTCAGGATGGACATCCAGCGCCTGTTGCATAGCCTGCGGCAAGGTTTGTGCTTGTACGAAACTGGCGGCGAGGGCGAAAGGTAAAGCCTTGAACAGGTGCAAACGCATGGTTGGATTATTCCCGAAACTCTTGTCTTGAATCACAGCGAAAGGTGGCGCTGCATCGGATGATGGCAACCGGGATGACCGTATGTCGGAAAGTTCGAAACAGGCAGTGAATCATGCACCGAAAGAACAGGTCGCCGCTTAAATATCAATGTGACATTACTGAAGCGATTGTTTAGGATGGCCAGCAGAAGGTCAATAGTTTGGCATAAACAAAAAAATCAAAAAAACAAGCCAAAATATTGACGTCATGAAGCGTCAAAACAACCTTATTTAGCGAAGCAAGAGCGTCCAGACCGGCGCAGCCAGAGGCTGTTCGGTACATGGAAGTCTACTGAACGTGGCACCCGGAGAGTCTTCAATGAGCAGTGTTATTGCCGTCGTCAAAAGCATTGTTGGTCAGGTTTTCGTCGTATCCCCCGAAGGCATCCGGCGTGTGCTCATTGAAGGTGACCGCCTGTCCACAGGCGATCAATTGGACACCGGCGCTGCTGGCGCCGTTACATTGGAACTGGCCGATGGGCGCACGCTGGACCTGGGTCGCGACACCCAGTGGAGCGCCAATGCCCCGGACTCCTCCACCGATCTCGCCCAGGCCACAGCCCAGGCTGCGCCGTCGGTAGAAGAACTGCAGCAGGCCATTGCCGCCGGCGTCGACCCGACGACCGCCCTTGAAGCCACCGCCGCTGGCGCCACTGCTGCAGGTACGGGTGGGGCCGCCGGTGGCGGCCACAGCGTTGTGATGCTGGATGCCACCGCTGGCAGCGTCGACCCGACCATCGGGTTCCCGACTGAGGGTTTGAGCGCAGCCGCGGCCGCTGACGATGACATCACCGGCGGCGACACCGACGCCGATACCACTGCCAACGCGGTGCTTGATTCGACGTTGACCCTGAGCGCCACCCCGACCCTGACCGAGGCCGGCGGCGTGCTGGTCTACACCGCGACCGTCACCCAGGCGCCTCAGACCAACCTGACCGTAACCTTGTCCAACGGCGCAGTGATCGTGATTCCCGCCGGGCAACTGACCGGCAGCGTCAACGTCCCCCTGGCGCCGAACGACACCGTCTATAACGACCCTAGCCAGATCAGCGTCACGGTCACCGGCACTACCGGCGGCACCGGCATTGCCGTGACCTTGCCCACCACACCGGCAGTGACCCAGATCACCGACACTGTGGACACCACCACCGTCACTTTGACGGCCGGCAACACCGTCACCGAAGGCGGCCAGATCACCTACACCGCCACCCTGACCAACCCGGCCCAGACGCCAGTGACCGTAACCTTGAGCAATGGCTCGGTCATCACCATCGCTGCGGGCCAGACCACCGGCACCGTCAACGTCGACACCCCGGCCAACGACGTCTACAACAATGGCAGCACCGTCAGCACCACCATTACCGGTGCGACTGGCGGCAACTTTGAAAGCCTGGTGCCAAGCACTACACCTGCCGTGACGACGATTACCGACTCGGTGGACACCACTGGCCTGACCTTGACCGCCAGCGACACCATCACTGAAGGCGGTCAGATCACCTACACCGCGACTCTGACCAACCCGGCCCAGACGCCGGTAACCGTGACCTTGAGCAATGGCTCGGTCATCACCATCGCCGCCGGACAAACCACCGGTACCGTCAACGTCGATACCCCGGCCAACGACGTCTACAACAACGGCAGCACCGTCAGCACCACCATTACCGGTGCCACGGGCGGCAACTTTGAAAACCTGGTGCCGAGCACCACGCCTGCCGTGACGACGATCACCGATTCCGTGGACGCCACTGGCCTGACCTTGACCGCCAGCGACACCGTTACCGAAGGCGGCCAGATCACCTACACCGCGACTCTGACCAACCCGGCTCAAACTCCAGTGACCGTGACCTTGAGCAATGGCTCGGTCATCACCATCGCTGCCGGACAAACCACCGGCACCGTCAACGTCGATACCCCGGCCAACGACGTCTACAACAATGGCAGCACCGTTAGCACCACCATTACCGGTGCAACGGGTGGCAACTTTGAGAACTTGGTGCCGAACACCACGCCTGCCGTGACGACGATCACCGACTCGGTGGACGCCACCGGCCTAAGTTTGTCAGCTTCCACTGAAGTGGCCGAAGGCGGTTCGATTGTCTACACCGCGACCCTGACCAACCCCGCTGGCACTCCGGTCACCGTGACACTGAGCAACGGCGCTGTAATCAACATCGCTGCCGGCGCTACTACCGGCACTGTGACCGTCGATGCGCCGACTGACGATGTCTACAAAGACGCAGGCAAGGTTGAAGTCAGCATCGATAACGCCACCGGCGGTAACTTCGAAAACCTGGTGCCGAGCACCGCACCAGCGGTGACCGATGTCACTGACACCATCGACACCAGCACCGTGTCGCTCACTGCGACCGCGAATGTGGCTGAAGGCGGCACCGTCGTTTATACCGCCTCGGTCAACGCACCGGTCACCGGCGCTCCGTTGGTGATCACCCTGTCGAACGGCCAGAGCATCACCATTCCAGTCGGTTCCAGCAGCGGTTCGGTCAACTTCGTGACCCAGAACGATGCCCTTGCCGGCGGCGACAACCTGAGCGTCAAGATTGATGATGCTCAAGGCGGCAACTACGAAAAACTGGACATCGACGCCACACCAGCGGACACCACCGTTACTGATGTGCAGGACACCACTGGCCTGACGCTCTCCGCCACTGACACCGTTGCCGAAGGTGGTTCGATTGTTTACACCGCAACGCTGACCAACCCCGCTGGCACTCCGGTCACCGTGACCCTGAGCAACGGCGCTGTAATCAACATCGCTGCCGGCGCCACCACCGGGACTGTGACCGTCGATGCGCCAAAAGACGACGTCTACAAAGACGCCGGCAAGGTCGAAGTCAGCATCGATAACGCCACTGGCGGTAGCTTCGAGAACCTGGTGCCGAGCACGACTCCGGCAGTAACTGATGTCACCGACACCATTGATACTTCGACCGTCAGCCTGACCGCGACTTCCTCCGTGGCTGAAGGCGGCACCGTGGTTTACACCGCTTCGGTGAACGCACCGGTTACCGGCGCTCCGCTGGTGATCACCCTGTCGAACGGTCAGAGCATCACCATTCCAGTCGGTTCCAGCAGTGGTTCGGTCAACTTCGTGACCCAGAACGATGCCCTCGCCGGCGGCGACAACCTGAGCGTGAAGATCGACGACGCCCAGGGCGGCAACTACGAAAAACTGGACATCGACGCGACTCCGGCTGACACCACCGTTACAGATGTGCAGGACACGACTGGCCTGACGCTCTCGGCCACTGACACTGTTGCTGAGGGCGGTTCGATCGTTTACACCGCAACCCTGACCAATGCCGCTGGCTCGCCAGTGACCGTAACCCTGAGCAACGGCGCCGTAATCAACATCGCCGCCGGCGCTACCACCGGCACTGTGACCGTCGATGCGCCAAAAGACGACGTCTACAAAGACGCCGGCAAGGTCGAAGTCAGCATCGATAACGCCACCGGTGGCAACTTCGAGAATTTGGTGCCAAGCACCACGCCAGCCGTCACCAATGTCACTGACACCATTGATACGTCGACCGTCAGCCTCACCGCGACTTCCTCCGTGGCTGAAGGCGGCACCGTGGTTTACACCGCTTCGGTCAACGCCCCGGTCACTGGCGCTCCGTTGGTCGTAACGTTAAGCAACGGTCAAAGCATCACCATCCCGGTTGGCTCCAGCAGTGGTTCGGTCAACTTTGTTACGCCAAACGACGCCCTCGCTGGCGGCGACAACCTGAGCGTCAAGATTGATGATGCCCAGGGCGGCAACTACGAAAAACTGGACATCGACGCCACTCCGGCTGACACCACCGTTACTGATGTGCAGGACACCACTGGCCTGAGCCTGAGCGCTACCGATTCGGTTGCCGAAGGTGGTTCGATCGTTTACACCGCGACATTGACCAATGCCGCTGGCTCGCCAGTCACGGTGACCCTGAGCAATGGCGCCGTAATCAACATCGCTGCCGGCGCCACCACTGGTACGGTGACTGTCGATGCA
>NZ_CAAKGZ010000042.1:0-66884 GCF_901007645.1 Pseudomonas sp. FG-3G | reverse complement strand
CGCTCCGGTCACCGGCGCTCCGCTGGTAATCACCCTGTCGAACGGCCAGAGCATCACCATCCCGGTCGGTTCGAGCAGCGGTTCGATCAATTTCGTTACCCAGAACGACGCCCTTGCCGGCGGCGACAACCTGAGCGTCAAAATCGACGACGCCCAGGGCGGCAACTACGAAAAACTGGACATCGATGCCACTCCAGCGGACACCACCGTTACCGATGTGCAGGACTCGACCGGCCTGAGCCTGAGCGCTACCGATTCGGTTGCCGAAGGTGGTCAAATCACCTACACCGCAACCCTGACCAACGCCGCTGGCACTCCGGTCACCGTGACCCTGAGCAATGGCGCCGTAATCAACATCGCTGCCGGCGCCACCACTGGCACCGTCACCGTCGCAGCGCCAAAAGACGACGTCTACAAAGACGCCGGCAAAGTCGAAGTCAGCATCGACAACGCCACCGGTGGCAACTTCGAGAACCTCGTCCCGAGCACCACCCCAGCTGTCACCGACGTGACCGACACTGTCGACAACACCATCGTCAGCATCACCGGCAGCACCTCGGTCACCGAAGGCCAGGCCGCGACGTACACCGTCAGCCTGACGAACCCGGCGCAAACCGAAGTGACGCTCAAGATCGTCTACAGCGGTACCGCCGCCGACGGTACGGACTTCACCGGCGTCTACACCGTGAAGATTCCGGCCAATGCCACCAGCGCCACTTTCAACGTGGCGACGCTGGACGACAAGATCACCGAAGGTACCGAAAACTTCGTGGTCAAGATCGACTCGGCCACCGGCGGCAACTTCGAAAACCTGGCCGTCAGCGGCACCAACGGCAGCGTCAGTACCTCGATCATCGACAACGATGCACCGCCGGTACTGGACCTGGATGCCAACAACTCCAGCGGCAAGACCGGCGCCGATTACCAGGTGACCTTCACCGAAGGCACCACCGGTCCGGGCGTGTCCATCGGCGACACCGACCTGAAAATCACCGACCCGGACAGCACGATGCTGACCGGCGCCACCATCGTGCTGACCAACCGTCAGCCCGGCGATGCGCTGAACCTGGGTAACAGCGTCAACGGCATCAGCATCAACGCCAACAGCACCAACGGCACGGTCACCCTGACCCTGTCGGGCAATGCGACGCTGGCCGACTACATGCAGCAAATCAAGAACATCAGCTTCACCAACAGCAGCGACGACCCGAGCACCGTGCCGCGCATCATCACCGTGACGGTGACCGACGGCACAAACTACTCCAACACGGCCACCACCACCGTGAACGTGGTCGGGGTCAACGATGCGCCGGTCGCAACCGGTGGCGCGGTAACCGGTACCGAAGACACCTCGTTGATTCTTGGCTGGTCGACCTTTGGTGTCAGCGATGTGGACAGTTCGGCATCCAGCCTTGGGGTAAAAATCACCGGACTGCCCGCTGACGGCAAGTTGCAGTATCTGGACGGTGCAACGTGGAAGGACGTGGCCAACAACCAGACCTTCACCAAGGCCGACATCGACGCCGGCAAACTGCGCTTCACACCGGATACCCATGAGTCCGGCGCCAACGGCAACGCGAACGGCGTGGGCGATCAGAAATCCGATTACGCGCAGATCAAGTTCCAGCCAACCGACGGTCAGGCGCTGGGCACTACCGGCACCGTGAAGATCGACATCACGCCGGTCGCTGACGCACCAACCCTCAACGTAGCCGGGAACGCCGTGACCTCCACTGGTCTGGTCAAGGAAGTCTGGACCGGTCTGTCGGGCCTGGGCACCGATGGCAGCGGCGCGCCGTCCGGTACGCTGAAGTCGGTGATCGATGCCGCCGGAACCCCCAACAGCAGCACCACCGTGAACAACGTGCAGTCCGACAGCAACGTGAATCCGGGCACCGCGTCGAAAACCTCGGGCCTGATTTTCCTCGAAGCTGGCAAGACCTACACCTTCAGCGGTACCGGCGATGACAGCCTGTTGGTGACCATCGGTGGCAAGGATGTCGCGGGCATCACCTGGGGAGCGGGCGGCAAGCTCAATGGCTCGTTCACCCCGACCACCAGCGGCTACTACACCCTGGACATCTACCACCACAACCAGACCGGCCCGGGCAGCTATGACGTGAACCTGTCGGTCAACGGCAGCACCCCGACCGACCTGAGCAGTGCCGGCGTGCCGCTGTACACCGGCGTGGCTGATCTGGTGAATGCGGGCGTGACTGTTTCGGACCTGCACGGCACCAATGGTGAAGGCTACTACGACGGCTTCAAGCTCAACGAAGGCGCCGAAGGCGGCAGTGTGAACCTGTCGAAGATCACCACGGCGCTGACCGATACCGACGGCTCCGAAAGCCTGAGCGTGAAAATCGGCGGGATCCCGGAAGGCAGCGTGCTGAGCGACGGTGCCGGCCACACGGCGACCGTGGGCAGCAATGGCGAGGCCTCGGTCACCGGCTGGAATCTGGGCAGCCTGACCCTGACGCCACCGACCTACTACAACGGCCAGTTCAACCTGACCGTAACCTCGACTTCAACCGAAGCCCTCGGCGGCTCGGCAACCACCACGGCGCAGATTCCGGTCACGGTTCATCCGGCGGTCTACACCTCCGCCACCGCCACCTCTGGCAGTGACAACGTCACCGGCACCGACGGCAACGACATTGTGGTCGCCGACATCGGCGGGCTGACCGTCGTGCCGGGCGTCAACTACAACATCGCCTTCATGGTCGACAGCTCCGGCAGCATGAGCGCATCGTCCGTCACAGCCGCCAAGGACTCGTTGACGTCGGTGTTCAACACCCTCAAACAGAGCATGGGCGGCAACTCCGGGACGGTGAACATCTTCCTGGCGGACTTCGACAGCCAGGTGAATAAAACCGTATCGGTCAACCTCAATGATCCGAACGCCCTCGTGCTGCTCAAAAGCGTGCTGGACTCGATGGTGTCCGGCGGCGGCACCAACTACGAGGACGTGTTCAAGACCACGGCCAACTGGTTCAAGAGCAGCGAAGCGCTGAGCAACACCGGCGCGACCAACCTGACGTACTTCATCACCGACGGCCAGCCGACCTACTACCAGTCCGGCGAGCAGACGAACCCGACCTTGTATGGCGACGTGAAGCTCGACAGCCTCATCACGACAGCCAACTACAAGCTGGGCCAGACGTTCAGCGCCGACCTGGACAGCAAGCATCGCATCCAGGTCGACACGGACGGCAACGTCACGCTGCAGTCCTGGCACAAGTCCTGGGGCGGTTACTGGAGCAGTGAGGAGCTGGGCACTCTGCGCGCCCAAGGTGATGGTACCTACGAGTTGTCGTACCGCGACGGCACTGGCAGCAGCACCAGCTCGACCACCACCAGCAACTCCCTGAGCGCTTTCGCGCTGTTGAGTTCGGTGTCTGGCGTGGAAGCCATCGGCCTGAACAAAGGCGTGACGCTGGATGACCTGAAGGACTACGACTCGGACAAGACTCCGCAGACCAACATCGATCCCAAGAACCTGGCCGACTCCATCATCGGACACACCGAAGCGACCCTGCCGGGCGCTGACACAGTCAACGGGGCAGACGGCAATGACATCCTGTTCGGCGACCTGGTGAGCTTCAATGGCATCGCCGGCGAAGGTTATCAGTCCATTCAGGCCTTCGTGGCCCAGCAGAGCGGTGTGGAAGTCAGCAAAGTCACCACCAGCAACGTGCACCAGTACATCACCGAGCACTACAACGCTTTCGATGTGTCCGGTGCCAACGATGGCAATGACACACTGCTGGGCGGTGCCGGTAATGACATCATCTTCGGCCAGGGCGGCAACGACCTGCTCAACGGCGGCAAGGGCAATGACATCCTGCTCGGCGGCAAAGGCAACGACACGCTGATCGGCGGCCAGGGCAACGACACCCTGATCGGTGGTCTGGGTGGCGACACCTTTGTCTGGAAGTCCGGCGACACCGGCACCGACGTGATCAAGGACTTCAAGGCCAGCGAAGGTGACCGGATCGACCTGCGGGATCTGTTGCAGGGCGAAACCGGCAGCACCATCGACAACTTCCTGAAGATCAGCACGGTCGATGGCGTGTCGTCGCTGCAGGTCAGCACCTCCGGCAAGTTCAACGCGGGCGACGCCGCAGCGGCCACCCCTGATGTGACGATCAAGCTGGAAGGTAACAACTGGTCGAACATCAACCTGAACTCGTTGATCGCCGGCAGTGATCCGACCATCAAGGTCGATCACAACAACAGCTGACCGTGGCTTAACGGCCGCCCTTAGGGGCGGTCGTACCGGGCTGCATCCAGGATGACGATTTTGTCGCCACCCTCCATACTCGCGCACAGTTGGCCTATGCTGCCCAGCATGACGCCGCTTCATACATGAGGGATGCCCGATGTTTTATGTGCAACGCGATGCACAAGGCCTGCTGGTGCGCGTGGAAGCCACCGCTTATGCGGAGGCCACCGAAACCCTGCCGGCCGACAGCCACGAAATCCAGGACTGGTTCGCCAACCAGGCGGTAGAAAACAGCCTCAAGCAGCTCAAGCAGAGCGACCTGGAAATGATCCGGGTACTCGACGACTTGATCCAGGTGCTGACCAGCAAAGGCGTCATCCGCGTCACCGACCTGCCCCCCGCAGCCCAGGCCAAGCTGATGGACCGCAACCAGGCCCGGGAAGCCTTGGGCGGGTTGAGCCGGTTGATCGATGATGATGAGAAAGGGTTGATCTAAGCCTGGTTCATCGGTGTCGGGGCTGCCCTCATCGCGAGCAGGCTCGCTCCCACAGGGGGATGGGGTAAGTCGCAGATGTTGCCGTCACGCAGTTCTTATGTGGGAGTGGGCTTGCTCGCGAAAGCGGTGGGTCAGTTTGCGATGATGTTGGATGTGCCGACGCCTTCGCGAGCAAGCCCGCTCCCAATTGGATTTGTGTCAGGGCGCAATTTTCCATTCGCCAACAGATCTCTTGTGGGAGCGAGCCTGCTCGCGATGGCCATCTTCAATCCGCCACAGGCCTGTCAGTTCGACGTTTGAACCTCAAGCCGATCCATCGCCCGCTCCACCAACAAATGCACCCCGTCGGCCATTCGGCTGATCGCCAGGATCACGCTGCGGCGCGAGCCGTCGACGTCATCAGCCAGGTCGGCGGCGATGGCGCTGATGGACAGCAGGTCTTCGGAGGCATTGGCCAGTAGGGTTTCGGTGTCGATGTTCGGGGATACGATGAAGAGCTGGCCTGCTTGGGCCTCGTCGACGGGTTTGGGTTTGAGATAGTAGTCGAGAGCGCGCTCGGCGGCTTCGTCGAGTTTTTTTGCTTGCAGGGTTTCGACTCGGGATTTGGATGAGGGCTGTGGAGGGTTAGGCGTAGCTTTGAACATGGTTTGGGCTTCCTATTCAATTCAGAGCCGCCCTGGCTCGCTTGCACGCGATGAAGGGTGGCAGCTATGTGCGAGTGTGCAAGACCGAGTAAGACAACGCCCAAAAACCTCGGCAGACCCGAAGGTCTCCCGCACACAGCTGCCATAAAACATGAGCACGAATGCACGATAAGTGGCTGGTGATATTGTTGGGCGTCTTTCTAACCGGCTTGCACGCCGGTGTCACCGTTTTTTCAGTGACAAACCCAGACTAGCCACGGGGCAGACGCCGGACAAGTTCACCAAGTTCGCCACAACTCGAAGGAAATCTCCTAGGACCTGACTTTTAGAGGGGGTGTATATCCGTTTCTGCGGTAACGGCTACTGGCGGTTCCGCTCTTACAGCGGGTCACTTTCGAAAATCCGGAAGCCGGCCCAGGCGAAAGTAACCAAAGCGCTTTTGCCCCACCACTCGGCACCTCGCTTAGGCTCGGTGTGCCCGAACGAAGGCATTGCTCCGGGGGCCCGCCGCGAAGGGCCATCCATGGCCCAGCGCGGCTACCTCGGCATCCATGCCGAGGTGCCCCCTACACAATGCCTGCGTTCGGCCAGCGTGGTTAACGGGGCGTCCCAGATCAAAAGCTTGGCGAGGCGGCCTGACAGCCGACCTGTTTTTTGATGACCGCCTTCATCCTGTGGGAGCAAAGCTTGCTCGCGATGGCGGTGGTTCAGTTGATGAAGATGTTGGACGTGTCGGCCTCATCGCGAGCAAGCTTTGCTCCCACAGAGGATTAAAGGTTGTCGCGGATATTCCAGCCAACACAAAACAAATGTGGGAGCGAGCCTGCTCGCGATGGCGGCGTATCAGTCAACATTGATGTCAACTGAACCACCGCTATCGCGAGCAGGCTCCCTCCCACAGGTTTCTGTGCGCTGATCACTCCCTCGAGGGAATGATCAGCAACAGTCAATCAAACATTCGGGCAAGGCACCGGTGCCCAGTCACCCAGGTCCGGGTTTTTGCACATGCTGTTGACCTGGCTGGTGCCGGCGCTGGCGACCTGCTTGCTTTCATCCTGCTTGGCCTTGGCGGTCTGCAGGGTTTTCTCGGTGGTTACCGCTTCTTTCGGCACGGTTGGCAACACCGGTTTTTTCGCCGGTTTCACCGCTTTTTTGGTCTTGGTCGAAGCCACAACCGGCTTGGTTTCGGCGGTCGCCACGGTCACCACGTCAGTACGCTGCACACCCACTTGTTGCAGATCTTTTTCATAGGCCTGGGTGTAGTTATTCAGGTCTTCGGCGGCTTTGCCGTTGACCGCGACGATCAGGTCGTTGGACTCTTTCAGGCCGGAGACGATTTCTGCCAGGCGCTTGCGGCCTTCAGTTTCGTTGACGGTCTTGGCCTTGCGGTCGGCCACCAGCTTGGTGAACGCGCTCTGGTAGCACTGCTGCGAAGCCTTGGCGTACGCGGTGCTGCGATCGATATCGGCGGCGCTTTTGTTGACGTCAGCGGCGTAGGAGGCGATGCGCTGGTTGTCATCGGCGATCTGCTTCTGACGCTCGGTGTAGTAACCGGTTGCGCCACCGGCCAAGGCACCACCGGCGGCACCGATGGCGGCGTTGCGGCCACGGTTTTCCGAATCGGTCAGCGCACCCAACAGGGCACCACCAACCGCACCGACGGCTGCGCCGGTGAGTACCGATTTGGTCATGTTCCCCTCGGTGGAGCGCAAGTGCTGCACCGGCTCGTAGCAGTTAGGGTAGTACTCGACCTTGGTGCTCGACGCGACCTTGGAAGTCGGCGACGTAGCGCAGCCGGTCAGTACGGTGCTGAAGCCGACAGCGGCCATCAGCAGGTGACGCTTGGAAACCGAAGCAAAAGGTTTACGGGAGAAAAGCATGATTGTGTTCTCTTTTTAAGTGTTGACCAGCTCAGCACGGCCCACCGCCGTCTGAGTCCCTTCCAAGCTCGCTGACAATCAACGATCAAGACCGCTGACTGCTCGATGCGAGCAGTTCCTTCAATATCGCCGCCGGGTCGGCTCGTTTTTGCTGACGATACTGACCGACATGGCGAACGAATAACGTTGCGCGCGCCACCAGGCTCTTGCCCAGCACCGGCTTGCGCTCCAATTCCTCCTTGATGCGTTGAAACTGCGCCTGGATCACGGCATCGGTGTAACGCGTGCCGGTGGCCAGGTTGTCGATGTAAATCGCCACGGCACCCTCGAGCGCGCTGCGGCCGTTGTTGATGGCCGTGGCGAACAGCTTGGCGCTGGCCTCGTCCTTGGCGTCCAAGGCCTGCTGGCGACTGTTCTGCAAATTGGTCAGGCGAATGTTGTAGTTATTGATGGTCTCGACCACCAGAGCCGCCGACTGGATCAGGTTGCCTGCCGCTTCCTCGCGCTGCTGGGCGATGAGCGAGACGTTGCGCTTGAGCTCTTCGTTGACCAGCCCCAGCTCGGCCTGCAGGCGTGGGTCGACACTGGCGGCGATGATGCTGTCCAGGCGCTTGGTCGGGTCTTCAGCTTCATCGATAGCATCGGTCAGGGATGCGAGGCGGCCTTCCTTCTCCCATTGGGCGAACAGCTCTTTGTAACGCGAACGCGGCGCCAACAACGCCCCGACCGCCACGCGGAACCCGGTGGTTTCGTTGCTTTGCTCGGTGCCGTCGGCGGCGAACAACGGATACTCACGGCGCATCCCCGTGAACAGCGTGCCTTCGCCTTCCAGGTAGTTACCGCCCTTGACCACGAAGCCACCGTAGGCGCCCTGGCGGCGACCGGCATGCACCAGTTGGAAGGACTCCTGAACCATCTCGGCGGCGTTGCCGATCACGTCGAACAAACCGATGGGGTTCGGCAGTTTGATCCCGACGGGCATCAGCCGCGCCGCCTGGCCGGTGCCGCCAGCGACCTGATTGAACACCGCCCAGTCGGCCAGTGGCCCGTCGCTTTCACTGCCTTCCAGACGTCGGGGAAACAAGCGCCCCTCCAGGTCCTGGCGGCTGACGGCTTGCCCGCCACGGGCGGCGAATTCCCACTCGACTTCGGTGGGCAAACGCACGAAGCCCAGCCCACCGTCCTCGGCGGAGCTGCCGCGACCGCTCACCGGCAGCAGATCCTTGTGGTATTTCATCAGCCAGGCGCTATACACCGCCGCAAAACGTTCGGCCTCGAACTTGGACAGTTTCACCTTGGGCAAACGCCCGGCCATGCCTTGGGGCAGCTCGGTTTTGAGGGTCTCGCAGGCCGGCGCGGGTTCGCCGCTAGCCAACGACTGCGCCTGGGCCATGACCTGGGCGTATTGGCGAGCGGTGACCTCGTATTTGCCGATGAAGTACAGCATCGGTTTGAGCGGGGTCTTGGCGTCAGCCTTGGGCATCAACGGCGCGATGGTTTTGTTCCAGTCCTTGGGCAGGTCCTTGAGGGTGAACTGGCCGTTGATGAAGTCCCGACGATAACCGGAAATGAACGACTGCTTATAGCCGGCCTCGCCCTCGCTGAACGGGTAGCCAAGGCTGATCTCCCGATCATCCAGGGTGCCTTGGGCGAGGATGTAGACGTAACGGAACACCATTTGCCCTTCGCACGGCAGCGGCAGGCTGACGTCACCGGGCAGCGGTTTGGGGTTGTCCAGTTTGTCGGTGCTTTCGTCGGCCCAGGTTAAACCGGCCAGGCTCAGCGCCACGGCGGCGCCCAATAACTTATACATCGCGAATTCCTTCACACGCCTGGATGCGCGCCACCCGCCAGCCACCACAGGCCGCCGCCACGGCGCTGACGCCGAGCACGGCCACCAGGGCCAAGGTGTAGTGACGCGGCAACAGATGGCTGGCGTACTCGCCCGGCAACTGCGCAAATAAATAATTGAGGCCCGACTGCGCCAGGCCATACAGCCCGGCACTCAACAAGGCCGCCAGTGCGGCGCTGTAGAGCGCCTGCAACACCACGAACAACAACAGCGCCGCCGTAGAAACCCCCAGCAGGCGCAACACCGACAGTTCCCGGCGCTTACGCTCGACCGCCGCCAGGGCACCGGCAAAAATCGCCGCGAACGCTCCCGCCAACGCCAACCCAGCGATGATCCAGAACACGATCGACAGGTTGCGGCTCAGCGATTGCACCTGTGCGATGGTCTGGGCCTGGGTGGACACCAGCAGGTTCTGCGCCGCGAAATACTCGCGCAGCGGCTCCACATCACCCAGGCTGCGGGCGTACAGGCGAAACGCCGGGTAGACCCGCTGCGCGCTCTGTCCCACCGCGTCGCCCGGCCAGCCGAATGCGGGCACGGCGCGACCGTCGCGGTAATCCTCGGCCGCTTCCAGCAGCGCCAGCGGCGCGAACAAACCATCCCGGGCAAAGGCTTGCAGCGGCAGTACGTGCAACACCTGCACGCGCGTGCGCTGCGCCTCGCTACGACCGGCCACCTGCCGAGCGAAACTGGCCTGCAGCCAATCACCGGCCCTGGCGCCGAGCTTTTCGGCGGCGGTGTGGCTGAGCACCACTTGATCCAGCCCTTGCGGCACCGGCAGGCGCTCAAACAAAGGATCATTGGCCGCCGTGGGGATCATCTCGACGGTGACGGGCTCAGCCTCGCGGCTCAAATCCGCAGTGGCCGCAATCTGCCGCGTGCGGGCCAGGGCAAACGCCACGTCGTTGCGCCGGCCCAATTGCTCGACGAACTCAGCGCTGAACCGGCCGCCGCCCAGCGGGATGATTTCCCGGGTAGCCGGGTCATTCTCGAGGCGCTCGGTGAGGCTGCTGACCAGACCGAATTTCAGGCCGAACAACACCAGCAACGGCGCGACCACCGCCACCAGCGCCAGCACCGAACAGGCCGACAGCCAGGCATCGTTGCGGTAATCCTGCCAAGCCAGGGAAGCCACCAGCGCGCCGCGCATCAGCAAGCCTCCCCAAGGGTTGCGGTGACACCACCATCGGCGTCGCGACGACAACTGATGCGCCGCACCTGCAAACCGCTGGCGCGGGCCAGTGACTCATCGTGGGTGGCGACCACACAACACACACCGTGATCGCGGGCCTGGGCCACCAGCAACTGCATGACCCGCTCAGCGTTCAGTGGGTCGAGGGCTGCGGTGGGTTCATCCGCCAGCAACAGGCGCGGCCCATGCGCCAAGGCGCGGGCGCAACTGACCCGCTGGCGCTGGCCGACGGACAAATCCGCCGGCTTCTTGCCCAGTTGGTCGGCGATGTCCAGTTGACCGACCAGGCGCGTGACGCTGCCGTCATCCGCCATGCCAAGCAGTTTGCGCGACAACTCGATGTTGCCGCGCACGTCCAGAAAACCCAGCAAACCACCGGTTTGCAGCACATAACCCAAATGCCGGCTGCGCAGGTCCGCCAAGGCGCCCTGCTGCCCCGCACGCCACAGCGCGGCGATGTCCAACGGCGTGTTGGCCGGTGTGAAGTCAAACTGCCCGGCCTGATCCGGCGCCAGCACCAAGGCCAGCAGATCCAGCAAAGTGCTCTTGCCGCAACCGCTGGGGCCGACCACCGCCAGTTGTTCGCCGGCACGCAATTGCAGCCGTGGAATCACCAGGCTGTAGCGCTGGCTGCCGACGCCCCGGCTTTTGTGTACGGCGCTCATATTCAGCATCACGGCAGCGTCGACAATGGAACGCGGTACAGGGCATCGCCCGGCTCGGCATCGCCGAACCGCACCCAGTTGGCCAGATCGTTGTGGAAGGTCTCGTAGAGGCGGATTTTCGAATCCAGCTCGTCGATGAAATCTTCCTGCTCGGCCACGCTCAGGGACAGCCACAAATCCTGGGTCATGTTCAGCGACTTGCTGCGGTACGGCAGCCCTTCGAGGTACTCACCGAGAATCCCACCGTCAGCCAGGTTGCCGCCCTTGCGCAACGCCGAAGGATCGCGGCTCATGTAGGCACTGGCGCTGGCGATTTCCTGGAAGAAATCCTTGGGCGAAGTCTGGGTCTTGCGCGCCGCATCGACGATCAGCTTCAGCGACTGCTGCAAGTCGTTGAGTTGCAGTTTGGTCAGCATCACGCACACCTGGAACGCCGGCAGCGCCGGGTTGGTCAGGTCACGGTCGGCGGTCCAGGCGCTGACCAATTGCGGGGCCTGGCTGGCGGATTTGCGCCCCAAAAAGTCCATGTGCATCGCGTAGCCCACCGCCGCCGATTTATCGCTCAGGCTCGGCGCCGCGCCCAACTGCGGCACGCTTTGCGGTTTGTTGCTGCGCACCTGGTGCACCAGGTCGGCGAACACCGAGCCGATCTCGTCGACGCGCTCACCCAACTTGCGCACATCGGCGCCCGGCACCGGAATGTACAGGTCACCGATCTGCGGGTTGGCGTCGGCGGTCAGGGTGCGATATTGGCTCTGCGCACCGCCGTGGGTTTTCTTGCCAGCGTCGCTGAGCAGGTGGAGGGCGTAGATCTTGATCTGTTTACCCAGCGCCGCCTGCCGCACTTCGGCTTCGTTCATTTGCGTGGCGGCAAACGGATCGTTCTTGCGCAGGGCGCCAGCGTCGGTGACCAACAGAATCAAGCGCCCGCCATAACCGGACCAGTCCATGCCCTCCACCGCCTCCATGACGCCGGCAAACGCATCCTCGTTGAACGAATGACTCGACACCGTGGACGCCTTGACCTGTCGCGCCATCTCCATGAAGCGTTGCGGGTCGCGGCCCTGCTCCAAGGTGATCAGGGTCTTGGCGACGTATTCCAGGCCGGGGGTTTTCTGGGTGCTGCTGCGAAAACCCACCATGCCGAAGCTGACACTGTCCAGCTCGCCACGCTCGGCGATGCGGCTTTGCAGTTCGTGGACCACGTCGCGAACCTGATCGATGTAGGGTTGCATCGACACAGTGGTGTCCACCACCAGCACCACTGCGGTACGGAACGCGTCGGCGTTGGCGTTGGCGGTGCTGATCGGCGTGTTGGTGGTAGCCCTCGGCGTATTGCCAGGGTCGATGGACGCCACGTTCAGCAACTGCACCGGCTGGCCGGTCTCGTCGAAGCTTTCGCGGGAATCGAAGATCGGCAACAGATAGAACTGATTCTGCGGCACAGCGCTGGCGGCCGGTTCCAGGGCCAGCACTTGCTGATTGTCTTCTCGGTTCTGCTGGGCCTTGAGCAAGACATTCCTGGCCGCTGAAGGGTCGGCCAGCAGCTTTTCCACTTCGCCGGGCTGGCGCAGGAACATTACCGGCGCACGACCGGAACGCTCGGTGAACTTGAGCACCAGGCTTTGCTTCCAGTCGCTGACCTGCGTGGCCGGCAACCAACCGTCGCTGCGCCCGTCCGTGGCCGCGCCGACCCGCAACCAGGGGCTGCCATCGAGGTCTTTGCGCTCATACACGTAGAGCACGGAAAACGCCGGCAACGCCTTGCCCGGCGCAGCGCCCGCTTCTTCAGTGAGCTTGGCGCCCGGTTTGCTCAGCACTCGCTGGAACAGGGTTTTCTTGCCAGCCATCAACAATGGACGCTGGCCGCCATCGGCCTGCGTTGCCACAGGCGGTTTTGCCGGGGGCACATCTGGAGTTTTCACCGGCGGTGGATTTACCGGCGGCGTCGAGACAATCGGCGGCTTCGTGGCTTCTCCACCATCGCCCGACAGCCACCAATAAGCCCCACCCCCCAACGCCAGCGCAACGGCCACCGCAACGGCGGCCAGGGCGAACAGCGGAGTCTTGGGCTGCGACGAAACGCTAGGGCGTTGAGTCGGGTTCACCGGCGGCGGGGTTGGCTTGGGCTGGGATTGCGGCTGTGCCGGCCCTGTCGGAATATCGATGGACACCGGAGTCAATCCAGCCAGGTCAGCGCCGCTCGGTGGCGTCGATACGGGCAGCGGCAACGGCCGGATCAGCGTCGCTTGCGCCGATTCCTCAGGCAGATTGTCCAGCGCCCGCAAGAGAGCCGCTGCATCCGGGAAACGCTCCGCCGGGTCTTTGGCCAGCAGTTTGCGCAGTACGTCCTGGTAATGACCGTGATGCACCGGCAACTCCGGCAGCGGTTCGGTCAAGTGCGCCAGGGCCGTGGACAGCGCGTCGTTGCCGGTATACGGCAGTTTGCCGACAAGGATTTCGTAGAGCACCACGCCCAGGGCATACAGGTCGGCCCGACCGTCGATGTCTTGCCCACGGGCCTGTTCCGGGCTCATGTAGCTGGGCGTGCCGACGGCGAAACCGGCCTGGGTGAATTGGGTGCGGTCGTCCAGGGACTTGGCGATGCCGAAGTCCGAGAGCACCGCCGTACCGTCAGCGCGGAACAGGATGTTGGCCGGCTTGACGTCACGGTGCACCAGACCCAAGCCATGGGCGTAGCCCAGGGCCGAGGCAATCTGGCGGATGTAGATCAGGCCCTGCTCCGGCGACAGGCCGGCGGCGATGCGCTCCTTGAGCGTGCCGTTGGGCAGGTATTCCATCGCCATGTAATACAGCTCACCGACGTTGCCGATGTCATGGATGGTGACCGTGTGCGGGTGGGACAGACGCGCCAGGGTCTTGCCTTCGCGCAGGAAGCGCTCGCAGAACGTCGGGTCGGCAGCCAACGCGGCCGCCATGACTTTCAACGCCACCTTGCGCTCCAGGGAACGCTGGGTCGCCAGGTAGACGCTGGCCATCGCGCCTTCACCGATCGGCCCTTCGATGTCGTAGCCAGGGATGACAATGTTCAAGGTCAAGCTCATGACGGCACCTTCACGACAACCACGGTGATGTTGTCCGGCGCGCCACGCATCAGGCCCAGGGACACCAGGCTACTGGCGATCTCGCCGGGATCATCGTGGTTCAGGACTTCACGGATTTCATCGTCCTCGACGGTCTTGGTCAGCCCGTCGCTGCACAGCAGGTAACTGTCGCCGGGCACCAGCAGCAGCTCGACCATCGCCAGATTCAGTTGCGCCTCGACCCCGATGGCACGGGTGACGATGTTGGCCCGTGGATGCACCCGGGCTTCGGCCTCGCTGAGCAGGCCACTGTCCTGCAGGTCCTGGACGTAGCTGTGATCGCGGGAGATGCTGTCGAGCTTGCCGTCGCGCAGGCGATACAAACGACTGTCACCGGCCCACAGGCACATGCCGCGCAGGTCCCGCGTAACCAGCACCACCACAGTGCTGCCCATCATGGTCACGCCACGGTTGGCGGTTTCTTCACGCACGGCGGCGTTGACCCGCAGCAAGTCGCTGTGCAGCGCGGCGACGTATTCGTCCAGCGAGCGGCCCGCGGCAATGCCGCGCAGGCTGTCGACGATCAGGCTGCTGACGTAGTCGCCCGCCGCGTGCCCACCCATGCCATCGGCGACCACCCACAGGCCGTTTTCCGGCAGTTCCAGGCACGCGTCTTCGTTGACCTGGCGAACCATGCCGACATGGCTCTTGCTTGCAGACTTGAAGGCTTTCCCAGCACTTGGACGCATCTACACAACACCTTCTTGGCCGAGCAAAAATTGCGCAAAATCAGCGGCGGCCGGCAAACCCTGGCAGCGCATCAGACCGGGCGCGATACGTTCCGAACCCTGGCCCCACCACACGCTCACGCCTTCGCAGGCCGCTTCGGCCAGGGCGCTCATGCGCCGCTGCGGGTCGGTGGCATCGAAGCGATGCAGGCTGGCAAAGCGGCTGCTCGGCGTGCGCGGCAGGTACATAGGGCTGCCGAGGGTCTCCAACTGTTCGTTGAACGCCTCGAAACTGGCCTCCACACTCAACGTGCTCAGCAACAGGTTCTCCACCCGCTCAAACCACTCGTCCGCACCGCCCACCACGGACGCCGGGTCCGCGTCGGGCTCCAGCAACACCGCGACGGTCAGCGGAAAATAGCGGCCGACCCGATCGATACTCGGCATCACCACGCCCACGGCGGCGTCGGGCCCACAGACCCCGGGCGCGACCATGAAGCGCCACAGCGGGCTGACCAGATAGGCATCCAGCCAACGCTCGCCCAGGCCGGTCTGGCTGGCGAGCAATCCCGCCGCCAGCCACGAATCCCACGGGCCGATAAAACTCTGGGGCAAGCCCCGGCTGACGAAGTCCCCGCGGCTGGCCAACTTTCCATAGAAGCCCGCTGTACTCATAGACGCTCCGGCAGGCTGAAGCCGCTGAGCACGCGGCTCTTGAACGGGTTGAAGGCACTGTTGGCCCGCAGCTCGTAAGAGGCGCTGGCGCCGTCGACCCGCAGCCGCAGGTTGAAGCGGTCTGGCGAGTTGCCGGCGGTCAGGTCCGATTGTTCCAACAGGCGGAACCAAGCCCACGGGCCGTCCAGAGTGATACCGGAGCGCCCATTGGCCGAGGGCGGCAGGATCGAGATCCGTACCACGCCGATGCTGCCGGGGTTGGGCCACTGCATGGCGGTCGGACGACTCGGGCCGTGGTCGTAGCTCAGTTGCTGGCCGTCGAGGTCGAGCAAAAACTGGGTGATGGTCGAGTCCATCGCCACCGGCTTGAGCTCGAAGCGCACCATCGGCTGGGTGCCGCCGGAACGGAAAAACGCATCGCGGATGGTGGCCGCACGCTGGAAGGTTTGCAGCACGCCAGGGGCGATACCGAGCTTCTGTGCCGCACCCGGCTGCCAGCGCCAGGCCGGAGTCGAGGTGTCGACGTAGGGCTGCAGGTATTTGCGGAAGTAGTTGTCCATCACCCCGCCGACGCCGAAGAACTGACCGAAGTCGTCCAGGGTTGCGTCCCGCGCACTGCCCGGCGACATGGGATAACGACCGGCCAGGGACTGGCGGTAGATGTTCACCACTTCGCTGGTCCAGGCGGCGTTCAGTTGATTGCGCACCCCGCCCATCATGCTGTTGGTGGTGGAGTTGACCACCGATTTGACCAGGCCTTGCACCAGCGGCGGCTGGCGTTCGGCGTTGAGGCTGACCCTTGTGGCAGCAGCCTGGGCCTGGTTCTTGGCTTCGCCGAGCAGGGCGTCGCCGCTGGCGCCGACCATGGCGCTGACCTGCACGTACAAGGCATTCATGTCGGCGAGCAGGCCATCGATAGCCGCCGGTTCGCCTTCGTTTTTGCTGACGATGCTGTTGAGCTCGGCGAAATGCGCAGTGACCGGGTCAACGCTGGCCTGGGGTGCGTTTTGTGCCGCCTGCTCCTGGCCGAGCAAGCTGCCCAGGCGCTCCTTGAGCTTGTCCACACCGCCTTCGACCTGCTCGCCTTGGGCCGCCAGCAAGCGTTCCTCCTGCTGTAGGTCGGTCTCTTTCGCCACCGCCACCAGCAGTTTTTTCAACGGCGAACTTGGCCCGGACAGAACCCGCAAGACATCGGCGGCCTGAGCCACGCTGGTGATCGGCACAAAGTCGATGTCGGCCAGCAAGGCGTCCCATTGGCGCTGATAGTCCTGGAAATACAGGCGGCGCACTTCGGCGGCCAGGCTGGCGACGTCCTGCTGCCCGGCCTCGTCGCGCCCCAACACCCATTGCTCTTCAGCCAGCGTTCCAGCCTGGTTCAGGCTGGTGAGCAAAAAGCCCTGGCGGTAGCCCTTGACCGTGAAGAACCCGCTCAGTGGCTCGCCCAAGGGTTTGCCGCTCTTGCGGCTGAACACCAGCGCAGCGTCGCGCCCGGCGGCTTCGTTGAGGCGAAAATCGGCGATGCCCTCGGGCAGTTTCTGGCGCTTGACCCGGTCATAGACGCGCTGGGCCACGGGCAGTTGCTGCAACTGCCGGCGCAGGTCTTCGATCAAGCGCGGGTCCAGGCGGGCGGTGGGCGGACGACGCTCGAACAGCGCCTGCAAATGCTCGCCCAGGGCCAGACGTTGATCGGCCGGCAGGTCACGCGGCAGGCTGCGGTCCCAATCCAGAGCAACCCAGGCCTTGATGAAGTCGGCATCGTAGTGCTCGTTGTCAGCGAGCATCAGGTAGGCCTTCAATCCTTCATAGAGGAAATCCGAACTGCCGCCGCTGTGCAGTTGCTCTTCGATACGCGTCAGCAAGCGTGGCGCGAACACGGCGATCAGCAGCTTGCGATAGACACTGCCGGACTCGGCTTCGAGCATGTCGCCTTGATACAGACCCAGGCCCTCGGCCCAATCGGGCGCGTCGTCGGCCAGGTGCTTCACGGCGTTGAGCAATGGCAATACGGCGAGGACATCGCGTTGTGCCGGACTGAGGCTCTGCACGGCCTGACCCAGCGGCGCGACTTTCTGATCGACCTGGGTGATGTACGCCTGGTTGGCCCGATAGCTGATCCACCACAACGTCGAAACCACCAGCACCAAAGCCACGGTCGAGGCCAATACGCCCCGGGCGATCCACTTGCGCCGACGCTCGACCTTGGGATCGACGCCCACCAACCCACGCTCGGCGAACGCCACGGCGGTGAAGAGTTTTTCGATGAAGTAACTGCGCCCGGTGCCGGTCTGGCGTGCCAGGTGCTGACGGTCCAGATTCATGCTCTGGGCCATGGAACCGATCAAGCGATCGATCGGGCTGCCTTCCTGGGTGCCGCTGGTGAAATACACCCCGCGCAGCAGCACACGCTCTTCGAAGGCATTGGGTTTGAACACGCCTTCGAGGAAACTTTGCAGACAATCTTTCAGCGCGCCGAACTGCTGCGGGAAACCGTAGATCAAGTCCCGCCGCGCCGGGTCGCGCTCTTGCTGCAAGCGTTCCACCAGGCGGTCGTTGAGGCGCTGCTCAAGGCCGGCGAATTCGCTTTGCAGATGCGCCAACGGGCTGTCGTTGCTCTTGCCATCGTCCAGGGCGAAGGTCATGCCCCAGACCTGGGCGCGCTCTTCCTTGCTCAGGCTGTCGAAGAACTCCATGAACCCGGGGACCAGGTCGAGCTTGGTCAGCATCAGGTAGATCGGGAAGCGTACGCCCAGTTGGGTGTACAACTCCTGGATGCGCAAGCGAATCGCCGCAGCATGAGCCGCGCGCTCGGCGTCGCTGCCCAGCAGCAGGTCCGACAGACTGATGGCAATGAACGCACCGTCAATCGGGCGACGGGCGCGTTGTTTTTTCAGCAGCCCGAGAAAGCCCAGCCACGCGGCCTTGTCGACGGTCGCGTCACTGTCCTGAGTGGTGTAGCGGCCAGCGGTGTCGAGCAGCACCGCCTGGTCGGTAAACCACCAATCGCAGTTGCGCGTGCCGCCCACGCCGCGTACCGCGCCGGCGCCCAGTTGCGCGGCCAACGGGAAATGCAGCCCGGAGTTGACCAGCGCAGTGGTCTTGCCCGAACCCGGCGGGCCGATGATCACGTACCACGGCAGTTCGTAGAGGTTGCGGCGCTCGTCCCCACCCAGCTTGGCTTTCTTCAACAGCGCCAAGGCTTCGTCCATGCGCTGGCGCAGGGTTTCGAGTTCTTCGGCCGTCGCGATGCTGGTAGGGTCGGGTGGGGTTTGCGCGGCCAGGCTGCGCATGACTTCGGCGGCCTGCCGGCGCGCCTGGATGATGCGAAACACCCGATAGGCGATCCACACCGCAAACACCAGGATGATCAACGCCCAACGACGACCTTCGGGCACCAGCCAGTCCAGCAACGGGCCGACGAACCAGATGATCAAGCTCAGGGCGATCAGCCCCAGCAGCGGGATGACCCAGCGGATCATAAAACTGAAAAACGCCTTCACTCGACCCCCTCCGCCAATACTGTGATTTCAACCCGACGATTGCGCGCACGCCCCTCTGCGGTGGCGTTGGAAGCCAACGGCTCGGTGTCGCTGCGGCCTTCGGCGCTGAAGCGCTCGGCCTGGCCGGTCTTGGCCGAAAGGATTTGCAGCACCGACTTGGCCCGCGCTTCGGACAACGCCCAGTTGGATGGGAACCTGAGGGTGGCAATCGGGCGATTGTCGCTGTGGCCGGTCACCAGGACCTGGCCCTTGACCTTGCGAATGGCATCGGCGATGCGCAGCATCAGCGGCTCCAGATCATCGGAGATGCTGGCGCTGCCCGAGGCGAACAGTTCATCGCCACGGATGGTCACCACCGAGCGATCCACGGCATCTTCCACCGCGACCCGACCGGCCCGGATTTCATCGGCCAGGAAACCGGCCAGGCGTGGTCGTTCGATCACTTTGGGCTGCACCACGGGGCGGTCGATGGCCTGCACCGGGATTTCTCCCAGGGCATGGATGTTCTTGAACACCGGCTCGGCATCGGAAGCCAGTTTCATGCGCAGACCGAACAGCAGCGCCAGCAACAAGGCCGCGCCGATGGCCACGGCGATCCACGGCGGCATGAATTGCGCCAGCCGATCCCGGGCCACGGTAACGCCGCGCCAGTGCGGCGACAGCTCACGTTCGTAGTCGCCACGGGCGCTGCGGATCACCGCGCTGGTGCGCTCGCGCAAGGCTTCCAGTTGGCTGCGCCCGTCGTTCATCACCCGGTAGCGCCCTTCGAAACCCAGGCACATGCACAGGTACAGAAGCTCCAGCAGGTACAAGCGCTCCCGTGGGCTTTGCAGGCAATGCTCCAGAAGCTGGAACACCTTCTCGCCGCCCCAGGCTTCGTTGTGCACGGTGATCAGCAGGCTCTGTTTGCCCCAGTCGCTGGTGCCGCCCCAGGGGGTACTCAACACGGCTTCATCCAGGGCGGTGCACAGGGCGTAACGAGCCAGCAGCACGTCATTGCGCACCACGCCGGCGGCTTCGGCGCGCTCCTCGAATTGACGCAGGTACGCCAACAGCTGCGCCCGCAGGCTGGCCGGAGCCGGATGGGCAATGGTGTTGCGCAGGCGCGTCAACAGCGCCAGCAGCGGACCGGCCGCGCTTTCCAGCGGGTTGAGGCCTTGGGCCTTACCGGTCAGGACCGGGGCGGCCGGCATCGACAGCGGTGCGGGCGCCGGCTGTGGACGACCAGGGTCCGGACGGCCAGAGTCCGGGCGGAATGGGTCGGCGCCACGGCCACCGGGCGTCGGCATGAACTGAGTACGATCGTCGTTGCCCATCGCGGTTTATCCTCGGATCGCCCAGAAAGCCAGATTCAGCCCCGGGAACTGGCCGGCGATGTGGAACGCGAACCCGCCGGAGTTGCTCAATTGCTGCCAGTGATCGCTACCGCGGTCGAGTTCGTAGTAAGTGGAGCCGGCGTGATACGGAAGCTGGCGTGGCGCCACCGGCAACGGCAGCAGGCCGATGCCCGGCAACTGCAGGTTGACCAGATCGCGAATGTGCTCCACCGAACCGACCTTGCTCTGCTGGCCGAAGCGACCGCGCAGGGTTTCGGCTGGGACATCGGCACGCACCACCAGGATGAAACTGGCGCTCTCGAGCAGGGTTTTGTCGGCCAGCATCGCCACGTGGATGCCGTAGGCTTTCTCGACAATCGGAATCGGCGTGGCCTTGCTGTCGATCAGCATCGACAGGGCCTCACGCAGGGCTTGCATGACCGGCGCGTAGCTGAGCGCCAAGTCATCGTGCTGGTATTGCGGATACTCCTGCGGCCGACGCCCCGAAGCGGTGAAGGTCGAGAACTCACCGGCCAGGCTGACCAGCTCGCTGTAGAACCGTTCGGGGTGCAACGGGCTCAACTGGCTCAGGTGCTGGATCAGCGGCTGTGCGCGGTTGACCAATTGCAGCAGCATGAAATCGGCGATCTCCGAGGCGCCCCCGGCACCGGACGCCACCACCCGCCCGGCGAGGGCTTCGCCGCGTTGATGGAGCAGGCCCAACAGTTCGCTGCGAAACGCGGCCAACGGTTTGGAGGCGGCCACATCCAGCAGCGGCGGGATGTAGCTGTCGTCCAGCACCAGGGCGCGGTCGGCGCGTTTCTCCTTGATGCGTACCAGGCCGATGGCGGCGTAGTCACTGATGCCGTCCTGCGCGGTCAACAGGCGCAAGGCCCGCGAACCCAAGGCAACCGGCGCACGGTTCTCGAACGGTGCGTTATCGTCACGCACTTCGCACACTTGGCTCACGTAGCGCGCAGCGCCGAGGGCTTCACCTTCGTCAACGGTGTCACGCGCACCGGCACGCTTGAGCGGCAAAGCCAGGTACACCAGACCATCGCGCAGGTTGTCATCGACGTTCAGCGCAGGCGGCGCCAAGTCATCCTCGGGGATGTTGAACGGTGTGCCGTCCGGCAGCAGGCCCCGCGCCGAAACGATCGCCAGCTTGCCCTGGGCCAGCAGGCCCTGGTCGATCAGCAATTGGGAAAAACCCCAGGCGCCGGCCGACAGCGGACGGCTACGGGCGTCGATGAGGTTTTCCAGGTAACGGTCATGCTGCTGGAAGTGCTGCGTTCCAATGAACATGCCTTCCGACCAGACCACGCGATTGTTCCAGGACATGGGGGCTCCGATTGCTTATTGGGCAGGGCTGGATGGGGGAACGACGACGGCGCTGCGCACGGCGCGCACGTCGAGGCTGATCTGGTATTCGGTGTATTGGCGCGGCGGGACATTCATCACCGTGCGCCACAGTGACCGGTCCAGTTCGCGATAGCCCACCAGCACGCCGATATGGCGGGTAGCCGGATCGAGATCGCGTTGCAGGCTCAACTGCTGACCGGGCTGGACCAGCACTTCGTCCTGATCGATCAGGTCGGCGCCGAGGGTCGCCTGGGCCCGTTCGGCCAGGGCGAAATAATCGGAGCGGGCGAAGGTGGCGGCGTTTTTCAGTTCGAAAATTCGCACCCGGACCGGCGCCGGATGGCCGGTGGCGCCGGGGTTGAGGCCGGCAATGGCGTGAAAGTGCAGTTCGACGGCGGCGGTGTCAGCCTCTTCGGACTGTGGATCGGCCGCATCCTTGGCGCATGCCGTCAGCAGAAGCACGGTGGCGACTGCGAGTAAAAACCTGAAAATCATCCTGCGTCCTCAATGACGTTTGAGCTATCCGTTGATTGCTTTTAAAAGTGTTATAGGCGGCGCTGTCGCGCGCTGTGCTCTTCGTAGGCGCGACTGAATTCGCGTCCGAACAGGTCCTGGAAATCCTCCTGGGCTTCCCGGGAAATGTTGCTGTAGAGCTCGGTGAATTGCTGCCAGTACTGAGCCTGTCGCGAGCCGTTGAAAATGCTCGACAGGCCCGCGGGTTTGCCCATGCGCTCTTCCAGTTGCGCCGGCTCAAAGCGCGCCAGCAAATGCTTGATGGCCGCTTCCACGCCGGCCATCACTGCCAGTTGGTGAGCGCGCAGGTCGTCGAAGCTGTCACGCACCGCCACATCCGGCGCCATGAACGCCTGGTTGCCATGGCGCAGCAGCAACAACATGGCCTCCTCGACATTGGGGGCGAACTTCAGCGGGTTGTTTTCCACCGGCTGGATCATCGTTTGCTGAATGCGGAACTCGCCCTTGAGGCTGCTGCGGGCACGCAGGACATCGATCAAGCCTTCGACCATCAGCCGATAGCTGCGCCCGATGCTTTCCATCTGCGCCTCGGCCTGGGCCTGGTCCAGGCGCAACTGATCCAGCCCGGCGCCGCGCAGGAAGGCTTGCAACAGGTCGGGTTGGGCGGCGTCGAGCGGCTTGGGCGGCGTGGCCGGGGTTTGAACGCTGGTCACCGGCGCCTCGCGCAGCGGCGCAGGTTCGGCGGTGGCGTGGACCTGAGGCGGGGGTGTCGGCACCGGCTCTACGACAGGCGGCTCTACGACAGGCCGCTCGACAACGGGCGGTGGCGCAACCGGTGGCGCAGCGACAGGAGTCGGAGCAACTGCCACGGGCGCGGGCTTGTCGCTGAACGGGTCCCAGTCCTCCGGTATCACCGAGGCCGAGGCCTGCGCCACAGGCTCGATCACCGGCGGCGGGCTGGGAGGAGCAATGGGCGTCGGTGGACGGAAATCATGCTGTTGGGCCGGCACATGGTCAGGCTGGGTGGCCGGCGGGACGCTGCCCGGGCTCAGGAAGTCGAACAGGTCGGGCAAGGTGTCCATGGCCGAGGCGCCCTGGAAATGGGCCGGGGGAGCCACGGGCATCGGCGTAGGTGTATTCAAGCCGGCACCCTGATGTCCCATCAAGGCTTCGAAGCTGCTGGGCGCCTCAGCGAACGGATTGCTGTCGGAGACTGGCAGGTTGAAATCCACCCGCGCCTGGATTTCATAATCGCCAATGCGGATAACTTCGCCGTCTTGCAGCGGCTCACTGTTGCCCTTGCGCAAACGGACACCGGCCTTGACCAATTCCACACCATTAGTGCTGTTATCGGTTAAGTAATAACGTCCATCTTTGTATTGAATAACGCAATGTTTGCCGGAAACCAGGCGCTCAGGGTCCGGTAATACCCAGTCATTATCGGAATTACGGCCAATTGCCATCACTCCCTGGTCCATGGACTTCTCAGAACACTGGCCCGGGGTAATCTTGTGATAACTAGTGATAGTCAAACACAGCGCCATCTTGCCTCCTTGCTGAACACTTGCGCATGCGATCGAGTGCCGGGATCTACGCCCGAACGACTCGCCGACAAACCTTTGCAACCGACTGCGAAACGGCTTTTTGCCAGCATGATTGCTGATATTAACCCGCCTGCGTGACAAAAAACCTGCATCAGTGCCTGCCTTGACCTACTGGTCGCGCAGGTTGTTAAGCGCCTCACAACTGTCACACAGGGGAAATAGCTTACCTTGACAAGCCATAAGTACTACACCAAAAATGCACAACTTCTTGAATATACGTGATGGCACTTTAAGATCATTAAGCATCTAAAGAGCCATTAGCCTCAAGGAACATGTGGAGTTCCATTCGGAACTTGCGTGTGCACTGCCCGAGTTATTCAGCGGGCGATAGGGAGATCGAACGAAGTGGATGTGCCTCTGCTGCTCGCCGCCGTATCCGCGACTTCGCCGTGCGGTGAAGATTTGGAATATGACGCGGATTTCTTGCGCCTGGAACGCGATTCCCAAGGTCAGCCCGAGCGCAGCATGGGCGATTCGATATTGCCTGCCGAACCCCCTGAGTGGCGCAGCATCCAGCAGCAAAGCCTGGACCTGCTGCAACGCAGCAAAGACCTGCGCATCACCCATTTCCTGCTGCAAAGTTCCCTGGCCCTGGAAGGCATACCGGGCCTGGCCCGTGTGTTGACGCTGACCAGCGAATTGCTCAAGCAGTACTGGGCCGAGCTGCATCCGCGCCTGGACGCCGAGGACGACAACGATCCCACCGTGCGCATCAACGCCCTCGCCGGCCTGACATCCGATATCACCATTGGCCTGCTGCGCGAAAGCATTCTGGCCCGCTCGCGCACCTTCGGTGCCGTGAGCCTGCGCGCCGCCGCCAATGCCAGCGGCCTGCAAAGTTTCCCGAATGAAAGCCTCGGCGCTGAACAGCTCGCCGGAGCCCTGCTCGACAGTGATCCCGAGCAGCTGGAAATCACCCGCGCCGCCCTGTTGGAAGCCCGCAGCGCCGCCGAAGCCATCGAGCAACACGTCAGCGATCAAGTCGGTTCCGCCCAAGGCGTGGACCTTGGCCCGCTGAAGCAACCGCTCAAGATGGCCCTGCAGATTCTCGGCCAGTTCGCCCCACAGAGCGGCGACAGCGCCCTGCCCGAAGTCATCAGCAGCGGCGACGACAACACCGCGCCGGTTGAACACGCCACCGCGCCGAGCGCGGGCGCGCCACGCAGCACCGCCCCTGGCGAAATCAACAGCCGCGACGACGTGCTGCGCAGCCTGGACCGGATTCTCGCGTACTACGCCCGTCAAGAGCCCTCCAGCCCCCTGCCGGTGCTGTTGAATCGGGCCAAGATTCTGGTGAACGCCGACTTTGCGACCATCGTGCGCAACCTGATTCCCGACGGCATGAGTCAATTTGAAAACCTGCGCGGCCCAGACAGCGAATAAAAGCGAACGGATCACGCAGTCACGTCACCGGCACCCCCGATGACGCCAACACCGTCGCTCAAGCGACCAGGAGCAGCAACGTGGCGAAGCAAAGTTCTCAGAAATTCATCGCGCGCAACCGTGCGCCTCGAGTGCAGATCGAGTACGACGTCGAGCTCTACGGCGCCGAGAAAAAGGTCCAGTTGCCCTTTGTCATGGGGGTGATGGCGGACCTGGCCGGCAAGCCCGCCGAGCCTCTGGCACCTGTGGCCGATCGCAAATTCCTTGAAATCGATGTCGACAATTTCGACTCGCGCCTCAAGGCCATGCAGCCTCGCGTGGCGTTCCATGTTCCCAACGAACTGACCGGCGAAGGCAACCTGAGCCTGGACCTGACCTTCGAAAGCATGGACGACTTCAGCCCGGCGGCCGTGGCCCGCAAGGTCGACTCGCTGAACAAGCTGCTCGAAGCGCGCACCCAACTGGCCAACCTGCTGACCTACATGGACGGCAAGACTGGCGCCGAAGAAATCATCATGAAAGCGATCAAGGACCCTGCCCTGTTGCAGGCCCTGGCCAGCGCGCCCAAGCCCGCCGACAACGAGCCCAAGGCTTAATCAGGACGAATGATCATGAACGAATCAGCACGTGAAAATCAGTCCCAGGCCCTGGGCACCACCGAAGTACCCAGCGAGTTCGCCTCGCTGCTGATGCAAGAATTCAAGCCCAAGACCGAGCGCGCTCGCGAAGCCGTCGAAACCGCCGTGCGCACGCTGGCCGAGCAGGCCCTGGCGCAGACTGACCTGGTGTCCAACGACGCCATCAAGTCGATCGAATCAATCATCGCCGCCATCGACGCCAAGCTCACCGCCCAGGTCAACCAGGTCATCCACCACCCCGACTTCCAGCAGCTGGAAAGCGCCTGGCGTGGCCTGCACTACCTGGTCAACAACACCGAGAGTGACGAGCAGCTCAAGATCCGCGTGCTCAACATCTCCAAGACCGACCTGCACAAGACCCTGAAGAAATTCAAGGGCACCGCGTGGGACCAGAGCCCGATCTTCAAGAAGATGTACGAAGAAGAATACGGCCAGTTCGGCGGTGAACCGTACGGTTGCCTGGTGGGCGACTACTACTTCGACCAGTCGCCACCGGACGTGGAGTTGCTGGGCGAGCTGTCGAAAGTCTGCGCCGCCATGCACTCGCCGTTCATTGCCGCCGCATCGCCGACCGTGATGGGCATGGGCTCGTGGCAGGAACTGTCGAACCCGCGCGACCTGACCAAGATCTTCACCACGCCGGAATATGCCGGCTGGCGTTCGCTGCGTGAATCGGAAGACTCGCGTTACATCGGCCTGACCATGCCGCGCTTCCTGGCGCGCCTGCCGTACGGCGCCAAGACCGACCCGGTGGAAGCCTTCGCCTTCGAAGAAAACACCGACGGCGCCGACAGCTCCAAGTACACCTGGGCCAACGCCGCTTATGCGATGGCGGTGAACATCAACCGTTCGTTCAAACACTTCGGCTGGTGCTCGCGCATCCGTGGCGTGGAGTCCGGCGGTGAAGTGGAAAACCTGCCAGCCCACACCTTCCCTACCGATGACGGTGGCGTGGACATGAAGTGCCCGACCGAAATCGCCATTTCGGACCGCCGTGAAGCGGAGCTGGCGAAGAACGGTTTCATGCCGCTGCTGCACAAGAAAAACACCGACTTCGCCGCGTTCATCGGCGCCCAGTCGTTGCAGAAACCGGCCGAATACGACGACCCGGACGCCACCGCCAACGCCAACCTGGCCGCGCGCCTGCCGTACCTGTTCGCCACCTGCCGTTTCGCCCATTACCTCAAGTGCATCGTGCGCGACAAGATCGGCTCCTTCAAAGAGAAGGACGAGATGCAGCGCTGGTTGCAGGACTGGATCCTCAACTACGTCGACGGTGACCCGGCGCACTCCACCGAGACCACCAAGGCCCAGCACCCACTGGCCGCCGCCGAGGTCATCGTCGAGGAGGTCGAAGGCAACCCGGGGTACTACAACTCCAAGTTCTACCTGCGTCCGCACTATCAGCTCGAAGGGCTGACTGTGTCGCTGCGCCTGGTATCGAAACTGCCTTCGGCCAAGGGTGCGTAAAGCTTTACTGAACGGTACAAGGCCAATGTGGGAGCGAGCTTGCTCGCGATGACGGTGGATCAGTTGTCATCAGCATGCCTGACACTCCGCTATCGCGAGCAAGCTCGCTCCCACAGGGGGTCTTCAGTGAATTGGAGATCGCCTTCGTAGCGTTTAGCAGAACAGATTTCGCAAGGTCGGCGTCAATCAAACAATGTGGTAGAGACCACACAGGGAGAAAACATGGCTGTTGATATTTTCATCAAGATCGGCGACATCAAGGGCGAGTCCATGGACAAGGCCCACAAGGACGAGATCGATGTCCTGAACTGGAGCTGGGGCATGTCCCAGTCCGGCAACATGCACGTGGGCAGTGGCGGTGGCGCGGGCAAGGTCAACGTGCAGGACCTGTCGCTGACCAAGTTCGTCGACAAGGCATCGCCCAACCTGATGATGCATTGCGCCAGCGGCAAGCACATCGACAAGGTCAAGCTGACCGTGCGCAAGGCCGGTGGTGAAAGCCAGGTCGAGTACATGATCATCAACCTGGAAGAAGTGCTGATCACGTCCCTGAGCACCGGTGGCTCGGGCAACGATGATCGCCTGACCGAAAACGTCACCCTGAACTTCGCCAAGGTGATGGTCGACTATCAGCCGCAAAAAGCCGACGGCACCAAGGAAGGCGGCCCGGTCAAGTTCGGCTGGAACATCCGTCAGAACGTCAAGGTGTAATCGAACACGCCCCCGGTGCCAGGCGCCGGGGGTGTTTGGTGCTTGCTCGAATCCAATCCTTTCCCACCCGGTATCTGAGTCATGGCCAAGCCTTCGTTTATCAATTTGTGGAACAGTTATCCCGCAACGTCAACGCCCTGCGATGGGCCTTGGGATAATCAATGCGCGATCAGGATGAGCATCACGCTCAATGCGGAACAAACGATCAAGGTCAACAAGTCGACTTATAGCGAACCCAAGTGTGCGCACGAACATGCTCGGGGTGCCGAGTCGTTGGCCAACTGGCTTTGGCGTCATCATCTAGGTCGTCCAACGATTCTCACGGGAAGCGCCGAGGACCGCCGCACACTCAATCAGAAGACAGGAATCATTTTCTTCAAGGACTGTTTTGCACGGCTCGGGCAATCCGAGGAGGCGCGCACCGGTGACCATATCGATCTATGGAATCGCGGCAGGGCCACTGGCGACTTCGCCGATCAGGCTCATCGTTCAAAGCAAGTCTGGTTTTGGGAGCTGACATGATCAAGCGAGCGCTGCTATTGGCGTTGTCGAGCTGTCTTTTCCTAAGCCTGAACGCCTGCGCCGAACAAACCGACCCTCCGGCGGCACAAAACGTTCAGGTCGATCTCGCCGGTCAGATCCTGACCCTGGAAAACCATAATCAACGCTGTGCCTTGCGCAAACCGGACCAAAGCCTATTCACCCTGGACATGCCGTGGCCCTGCCACTTAAGCGTTGACCGCAAAGGCTTGCCACGCGTCGAAAGTTTTAACAACGCCTTGATCATCATCGTGCAGCATTTCGAACCAGAACCTGCGCCAAGCACTGAGTGTCGCTCTCAATACCAAGCCATCAGACAAATCGAAGGCCTTCTGGAGGCATCGATTGTGGCCAGTGGTGGCCGTTGCATGGCCGGCGCCCTTGACCAGAAAAACTTTGTGGCCCTTTTTACGTGGTAACCGAAATCGCCACCCGCGATCGCCTGCAACCGTCCCTGTTGGACCGGTTGACCGACGACGATCCGAGCAACCCCAAGGAAAGCGCCGACAAGCGCGTGTTGTCGCTCACCCAGTTGAAAGCCTCGGTGCTGCGTGACTTGGCGTGGTTGCTCAACACCACATCGCTGCTCGATACCGACGCCACGCTGCACACCCCGGCAGGCACATCTGTGGTCAATTTCGGGTTGCCGGCGCTGGCCGGCAACAGCGCATCGAACGTCGATCTGCCGGCCTTGGAAGCGTTGATCCACCAAGCCATCGCCACGTTCGAACCGCGCATCTTGCGCCACACCCTGAGGGTGCGAGCCCGAGCAACCGCCGAGATGAACCACAACGCCTTGAGTTTCGAGATCGAGGGTGACCTCTGGGCGCAGCCCGTGCCGCTGCGCCTGATGCTGCAAACCGACCTGGACCTGGAAACCGGCCACGTGCGCGTGGTCCATGCCGACCAGCGGAGACGCCCATGAATCCGCGCCTGCTGGAGCTGTACAACCAGGAACTGCACCACGTGCGCGAAAGCGCGGCGGAGTTCGCCAAGGAATACCCCAAGATCGCCAGTCGGCTGACGTTGTCCGGGATGGACTGCGCCGACCCGTACGTCGAACGTTTGCTGGAAGGCTTCGCCTACCTGACGGCGCGGGTGCAGCTCAAGCTCGATGCCGAGTACCCGACCTTCACCCATAACCTGCTGGAAATCGCCTACCCCCACTATCTGGCGCCCACGCCGTCGATGACCGTGGTGCAACTGCAGACCGACCCCGATGAGGGCTCGCTGAGCGGCGGCTTTGCGCTGCCCCGGGACACCGTCCTGCGCGCCGCCCTGGGGCGTGAAACCCAGACCTGCTGCGAGTACCGCACCGCCCACGCGGTGACGTTGTGGCCGTTGCAGGTCAGCCAGGCCGAGTACTTCGGCAATCCGTCCGCCGTGCTCGGACGCCTGGCCGCCAGCGAACCGAAGGCCAAGGCCGGCCTGCGCCTGACCCTGCGTACAGGCGCCGAACTGCCGTTCAATAGCCTGCCCCTGGACAACCTGCCGCTGTACCTCAGCGGTGCCGACGAACAGCCCTTCCGTCTCTACGAACAACTGCTGAGCAATGCTTGCGCGGTGTTCGCCCGCAAGCCCGGCGGCGATTGGGTTGAACGCTTGCCTCAGGACGCGCTGTGCTCGCGGGGTTTCGACGATGCCGATGCCGCGCTGCCCGTGGTCTCGCGCGCCTTCCAGGGTTATCGCCTGTTGCAGGAATACTTCGCCCTGCCCCATCGGTTCCTGTTCGTCGACTTCACCCAATTGAGCCGCGCGGTCAAGCGCTGCGACGGTCAGGAGCTGGAGCTGATCGTGCTGTTCGACCGGCACGACCCGAGCCTGGAGGGCAGCGTCGGCGCCGCGCAGTTCCTGCCGTTCTGCACCCCGGCGATCAACCTGTTCCCCAAGCGCCTGGATCGCATCCACCTCTCGGAGCGGGTCAACGAACATCACGTCATCGCCGACCGCACCCGACCGATGGATTTCGAAGTGCATTCGCTGACCGGCCTCACCGGCCACGGCACCGGGCCGGAGCAGCCGTTCCTGCCGTTCTATGCCGTGCGCGATCCGTCCCGTTATGGCCGCGACCAGGCCTATTACACAATACGGCGTGAGCCACGAGTATTGTCCAGCGACCAACGACGCAACGGCCCGCGCTCGACCTACGTGGGCAGCGAAACCTTCGTCAGCCTGGTGGACAGCCAGCAGGCGCCCTATCGCCACGACCTGCGCCAACTGGGCGTGACGGCGCTGTGCACCAACCGCGACCTGCCGTTGTTCATGAGTGTGGGCAACGGCAAGACTGATTTCACGTTGGCAGACAGCGCGCCCGTCGGCGCGATTCGTTGCGTCGCCGGCCCCAGTCGACCACGGGCCAGCCATGCCCACGACGCCAAGGCCTGGCGTTTGATCAGCCAGCTCTCGCTCAATTACCTGTCCCTGAGCGAGCAAGGCCAGGGCGCCGCCGCCCTGCGCGAACTGCTGCGCCTGTACGGCGACAGCAACGATGCGGCGGTGCAGTTGCAAATCGAAGGCCTGCGCGAAGTCAGCAGCAAGGCCTGCACCCGACGCTTGCCGATGCCCGGCCCGATCGTGTTTGGTCGGGGCCTGGAAATCACCCTGGAATTCGATGAAAACGCGTTTCGCGGCACCGGGGTGTTTTTGCTCGGCGCGGTGTTCGAGCGCTTCCTGGCACGCTACGTGTCGATCAACAGTTTTACCGAGACGGTGATCCGTACCACCGAACGCGGCGAGATCATGCGATGGAAAGCCAAGCCCGGACGTCGTCCGACCCTTTGAGTACCCTGGACGCGATGCACCAGGAGCCCTGGGAATACGACTTCTTCCAGGCCTTGCGCCGTATCGAGTGCGAATCCCCCGAGCTGCCGCGCCTGGGCCATTCATTGCGCCTGGCCGACGACCCGCTGCGCCTGGGGCAACAGGCCGAATGCACCTTCGCCCCGGCGACCCTGGCCTCGGTGCAACCGGGCCTCGACGGTGCGCCGGCACGCCTGGAGCAGTTCTTCTTCGGCCTCGGCGGCCCCAACGGCCCGCTGCCGCTGCACATCACCGAATACGTGCGCGAACGTCAGCGCAACAACGCCGACAGCACCAGCAAACGTTTCCTCGATGTGTTCCACCATCGCCTGCTCAGCCTGTTCTACCGGGCCTGGGCCGAAGCGCGGCCAACGGTCAGCCATGATCGCCCGGACGATGACTACTGGTCGGCGCGCCTGGCCGCCCTCAGTGGTCGGGGCATGCCGAGCCTGCTCAAGCAGGGGCTGATCCCCGACACGGCGAAGCTGCATTACAGCGGCCACTTGTCGGCGCAAACCCGCTACCCGGACGGCTTGAAGGCCATCATCAGCGAGTACTTCGGCCTGCCGGTGGAGATCGAAGAATACGTCGGCCAATGGCTGGAACTGCCAGAACGCAGCCGCGTGGGCGTCAGCGCCCATCAGTTGGGCGTGGACTTTTGCCTGGGCCGCTACGTGTGGGATCGCCAGCACAAATTCCGCATTCGCCTGGGGCCACTCAAGCTCGATGACTACATGGGCATGTTGCCCGGCAGCCAACCCTTCAACGAGCTGGTGGCCTGGGTCGCCGAATACCTGGGCCATGAACTGGACTGGGACCTGAACCTGATCCTGGAACAACCCGAAGTACCGGCGCTGCAACTCAACGGCAGTTTGCGCCTGGGGTTCAACACCTGGTTGGGACGCCCCGAAACAGATGCCAAGGATTTAATACTGGCCCGGCATTACGCCGAACAGGCCAACACCTCACAGACCTCAAGGAGCCATGAGCATGGGTGAAATCAGTCGCGCCGCGTTGTTCGGCAAACTCAACAGCGTGGCCTACAAAGCCATCGAAGCCGCCACCGTGTTCTGCAAGTTGCGCGGTAACCCCTACGTGGAACTGGCCCACTGGTTTCATCAGTTGCTGCAACTGCAGGACTCGGACCTGCACCGCATCATCCGCCAGTTCAATATCGAGCCGGCACGCCTGGCCCGCGACCTGACCGAAGCCCTGGACCGCCTGCCACGGGGCTCGACCTCCATCACCGACCTGTCTTCCCACGTTGAAGAAGCCGTGGAACGCGGTTGGGTCTACGGCAGCCTGATGTTTGGCGAAAGCCAGGTGCGCACCGGTTACCTGGTGCTGGGCATTCTCAAGACGCCAAGCCTGCGCCATGCGTTGCTGGGGCTGTCGTCGGAGTTCGACAAGGTCAAGGTCGAGGCCTTGAGCGAGCGCTTTGACGAATACGTCGGCGACTCCCCGGAAAACGCCCTGACCGCCAGCGACGGTTTCAACGCCGGCGCCGTGCCGGGCGAAGCCAGCGGCGCCATGGCCCCCAGCGCCATGGGCAAACTGGAAGCCCTCAAGCGCTTCACCGTCGACCTCACCGAACAGGCGCGTAGCGGTAAGCTCGACCCCATCGTCGGTCGCGACGAAGAAATCCGCCAACTGGTGGACATCCTCATGCGCCGCCGGCAGAACAACCCGATCCTCACCGGTGAAGCCGGCGTGGGCAAGACCGCCGTGGTCGAAGGCTTTGCCCTGCGCATCGTCGCCGGCGACGTGCCGCCATCGCTCAAGGACGTGGAACTGCGCAGCCTCGATGTCGGCCTGTTGCAGGCCGGCGCGAGCATGAAAGGCGAGTTCGAACAGCGTCTGCGTCAGGTCATCGAAGATGTCCAGGCGTCGCCCAAACCGATCATTTTGTTCATCGACGAAGCCCACACCCTGGTGGGCGCCGGTGGCGCTGCCGGCACGGGTGACGCGGCCAACCTGCTCAAGCCGGCCCTGGCCCGCGGCACCCTGCGCACGGTAGCGGCCACGACCTGGGCCGAGTACAAGAAACACATCGAAAAAGACCCGGCCCTGACCCGGCGTTTCCAAGTGGTGCAAGTGGCCGAGCCGTCCGAAGACAAGGCGCTGCTGATGATGCGCGGCGTGGCCTCGACCATGGAAAAACACCATCAGGTGCAGATCCTCGACGAGGCTCTGGAAGCCTCGGTCAAACTGTCCCACCGCTACATCCCGGCGCGCCAGTTGCCGGACAAATCCGTGAGCCTGCTGGATACCGCCTGCGCCCGTGTCGCTATCAGCCTGCACGCGGTGCCGGCCGAAGTGGACGACAGCCGTCGGCGCATCGAAGCGCTGGAAACCGAGCTGCAAATCATCGCCCGTGAACACGCCATCGGCATTGCCATTGGCAGCCGTCAGACCCAGAGCGAAAACCTGCTGAGCGCCGAACGCGAACGCCTGGCCGAACTGGAAGGCCGCTGGGCCGAAGAGAAAGCCCTGGTGGACGAGTTGCTCGCCACCCGCGCCACCCTGCGCGAGCGCGTCGGCGTGGTAGACAGCGAGGATGGCAGCGAGACTAGCCACGAACTGCGCGAGCAACTGGTGGACCTGCAACAGCGCCTGACCGCGCTGCAAGGCGAAACCCCATTGATTCTGCCGACCGTGGACTACCAGGCCGTGGCCTCGGTGGTCGCCGACTGGACCGGTATCCCGGTGGGCCGCATGGCTCGCAACGAACTGGAAACGGTGCTCAACCTCGACCAGCACCTGAAAAAACGCATCATCGGCCAGGACCACGCCTTGCAGATGATCGCCAAGCGCATCCAGACCTCCCGCGCCGGCCTGGACAATCCGAGCAAACCCATTGGCGTGTTCATGCTCGCCGGCACCTCCGGCGTGGGCAAGACCGAAACCGCCCTGGCCCTGGCCGAAGCCATGTATGGCGGCGAGCAGAACGTCATCACCATCAACATGAGCGAGTTCCAGGAAGCCCACACCGTGTCCACCCTCAAGGGCGCGCCACCGGGCTACATCGGCTATGGCGAAGGCGGCGTACTGACCGAAGCCGTGCGGCGCAAACCGTACAGCGTGGTGCTGCTGGACGAGGTGGAAAAAGCCCACCCGGACGTGCATGAGATTTTCTTCCAGGTGTTCGACAAAGGTGTGATGGAGGACGGTGAAGGCCGGGTGATCGACTTCAAGAACACCTTGATTCTGTTGACCACCAACGCCGGTACCGAACTGATTGCCCAGGTCTGCAAAGACCCGCAGAACGTGCCCGAGCCCGAGGACATCGCCAAGGCCCTGCGCCAGCCGCTGCTGGAGATTTTCCCGCCGGCCCTGCTGGGTCGCCTGGTGACGATTCCGTACTACCCGCTCAGCGACGAGATGCTCAAGGCCATCACCCGCCTGCAACTCAACCGCATCAAGAAGCGCGTAGAGAACACCCACAAAGTCGCCTTCGACTACGACGACGCGGTGATCGACCTGATCGTCTCGCGCTGCACCGAAACCGAAAGCGGCGGACGCATGATCGACGCCCTCCTGACCAACAGCCTGCTGCCGGACATGAGCCGCGAGTTCCTGACCCGCATGCTCGAAGGCAAGGCGCTGGCCGGCGTGCGGATCAGCGCCCGGGATAACGAATTGCAGTACGATTTCAGCGACGCGGCCTGACGGTAAGGAACACCGTAAAACCCTGTGGGAGCGAGCTTGCTCGCGATAGCGCAAGTACATTCAACATCAATGTTGACTGATACGCCGCCATCGCGAGCAAGCTCGCTCCCACAGTGGCATCTTCCACAGTGGGGGTTGCGTTCCTTCAGCTATTACAACTTGCACGGGACACTCGATGTTATTCAACCAAGCCTCACGCCTGGCCAAAATCACCAGCCCCCTGGGACCTGAGGTGCTGTTGCTCAAGGACATGGGCGGCGGCGAAGAGCTGGGGCGGCTGTTCAACTACGAGTTGCAGTTGCACTCGCTGGACAACGCCATCGACCTCAACCAGGTGCTCGGCAAACCCATGTGCGTGAGCCTGCAACTGGACGGCGGCGGCGAGCGGCATTTCCACGGCATCGTTTCGCGCTTCAGCCAGAACGTTGACCAGGGACAGTTCGCCAGTTACCAGGCGACCTTGCGGCCCTGGCTATGGCTGCTGACCCGTACCTCCGATTGCCGGATTTTCCAGAACCTGACCATCCCGCAGATCATCAAGCAGGTGTTTCGCGACCTGGGTTTCTCCGACTTCGAAGACGCCCTCAGCCGCCCCTATCGCGAGTGGGAATACTGCGTGCAGTATCGCGAAACCAGCTTCGATTTCGTCAGCCGCCTGATGGAACAGGAAGGGATCTACTACTTCTTCCGCCACGAACAGGGCCGTCATGTATTGGTGCTGGCCGACGCCTATGGCGCCCATACCACGGTGCCCGGCTACGGCTCGGTGCCCTACTACCCCAAGAACGAACAGCAGCGCGAGCGCGACCATATCCACGACTGGCACCTGGCCCAGGAAGTGCAGCCCGGCTCGCTGGAACTCAACGACTACGACTTCCAGCGCCCCAGCGCGCGCATTGATGTGCGTTCGGCCATGCCGCGCCCGCACACCGCCGGCGACTATCCGCTGTACGACTACCCCGGCACCTACGTGCAGAGCCAAGACGGCGAACACTACGCCCGCACCCGCATCGAAGCCTTGCAGACCCTGCACGAGCAAGTGGAGCTGGCCGGCAACGCTCGCGGCCTGGGCTCGGGCCACCTGTTCAGCCTCACCGGCTTCACCCGCCAGGACCAGAACCGCGAATACCTGATCGTCGGCGCCCGCTATTACGTGTCCCAGGAAAGCGGTGAAACCGGCGGCGGCGCACCTTCGGCCCAGTTCGAAAGCAACCTGACCTGCATCGTCGCCCAACAAAGCTACCGGCCGCTGCCCACAACCCATCGCCCCATCGTCAAAGGCCCGCAGACCGCGTTGGTGGTCGGCCCCAAGGGCGAGGAAATCTGGACCGATCAGTTCGGCCGGGTGAAGGTGCATTTCTACTGGGACCGTCACGACCAGTCCAACGAAAACAGCTCGTGCTGGATTCGCGTGTCACAGTCCTGGGCCGGGAAAAACTGGGGCTCGATGCAGATCCCGCGCATTGGCCAGGAAGTGATTGTCAGCTTCCTCGAAGGCGACCCCGACCGGCCGATCATCACCGGTCGCGTCTACAACGCCGAACAGACCGTGCCTTATGACCTGCCCGCAAACGCCACCCAGAGCGGCATGAAAAGCCGTTCGAGCAAGGGCGGCACGCCAGCGAATTTCAACGAAATCCGCATGGAAGACAAAAAAGGCGCCGAGCAGTTGTACATCCATGCCGAGCGCAACCAGGACATTGTGGTGGAGGTGGATGAAAGCCATTGCGTGGGCCACGACCGCAACAAGAGCATCGGCCACAACGAGACGGTGACCATCGGCAATAACCGCCTGCGCATCGTCAAGCAGGAAGACATCCTGTCGGTGGGCCTGCGCAAGACCGACAGCATCAGCCAGAGCTACGTCATTGAAGTGGGCGAGAACCTGCGCCTGGTCTGCGGCGAAAGCATTCTGGAGCTCAACGCCAGCGGTCAGATCAATTTGACCGGCGTGCAAATCAGCTTCTATGCCAGCGGCGATGCCGAATTCAACACCGGCGGCGTGCTGCACCTGAACAACGGCGGCGGTCCCGGTGCCACGCCCGACGGCCAGGGCGTCAAGGCCAGCATCGACGCCAATATCGCTGCCGCGTTCCCCAAGGGTTAACCTCGAGATTTATGCGCCATGACTTACCGCATCAATGAATTTCAGTTCCAGCTGCCGCCCAGCGAGTTGCTGGATGCAACGATCAACATCCTCAAGTTCCCTGAACTGGGCACCTCCTTGATCGTCAGCCGCAGCTTGCTGGCCGACGGCGAAACCCTGCAGAGCAACCTCGACGAGCAGCTCAAACGCCTGGAAAAACAGGTCCAGGACCTGCGCGCTCAACCGGGCGTCGCCGTGCGCCTGGGCGCCAATCAGGAAGTCGAAGGCATCGAGCTGCGCAGCCAGTTCAACAAGGGCAACGAAAAGGTCTTCCAGTTTCAGCTCGCCCTGGTACTGCCCGGCACGCGCAAGATGCTTGCCTTGAGCTATGTGAAAGCCGAGAAGCTCGGTGATGCTGAAGCAGCGCATTGGGCGACGATCAAGGGTTCGTTGTTGTTTGACGTTCCGGCTTGATGAGCGAACTGCATGTCTGACGCTCTCTGGGCCGCCCGGCTGGGCGATGCGCTGGACCACACCTCAATGATGGCTGACATTCTTGGAGGCGTGCTGGAGGTAGCAGCCAACATTGCGATTACCGCCCTAGCGACGGCTGCGGTAGTGGCGGCTACGGGCATCACAGTCGCCACAGGCGGGTTAGGTTGCTTCCTGCTCGGCGCCGTGGTGGGCGCCGTCGTTGGCCTTGCCATGAGCAAGACTGGGGCCGACGAAGGGCTGAGCAATATCTGCGAAGGCATTGGCAACGCGCTGTTCCCGCCCACGGTGCAAGCGAACATCCTCACCGGCTCAACCAACACCCTGACCAACAACATCCCAGCCGCTCGCGCCGCTGGGGCGATTCAATCCCATGTCGCACCAGCAGGCACCGAGCTTGAGGCACCTGAGCCGCAAGCCGAGCCCAGCTATCTGGACATGGCCGAGAACTTTTTCTCGCAGATGTGGCGCCCCACTGTTGCAACACCCGCGCCCGGCGCCGTACCCAAGCCGCTGGACATGATCGCGTGCATGAAACATCCGCCGATGCCGCCGCAGTTTTTGGCCGAAGGGTCGGACAAAGTCACCATCAACGGCCAGCCAGCAGTGCGCAGCGGCGACCGCAGCACCTGCGATGCCAAGGTCGTGTCATCCGGGCTGATTTCACCCGATGTCACCATTGGCGGCGGCTCGGTGGTGGTGCGCGAGATTCGCAGCGGCAAGACTCCGGGCGTCGGTCTGGCAGTCACCGCGCTGCTGATGCTCAAGGGCGGCAAAGGCAAGTTCCTGAGTAACCTGCCGTGCATGCTGGTGGGCGGTGCGGCGTCGATGGCGGTCAGCAGCGCGATGGGCGCCGCGGCCAACGCTACTATGGGTTCGTCGAACCCGGTGCATGCCGCTACCGGGGCCAAAGTTCTGGGCGATGTAGAGGAGATGGACTTCGTCCTGCCCGGCATCTTGCCAATCGACTGGCAACGCTTCTACAACAGCCGCGACGAGCGCCGCGAAGGTATGTTCGGTGCGGGCTGGAGCGTGGCCTACGAGGTGCGCGTCGAGATCCTGCCTCACCCCGAGGGCGGTGAAACGCTGGTCTACACCGATGAACAGGGCCGGCGCATCGACATGGGTTCCATCCCTCTGGGCGGCGCCGTGTTCAGTCCCGGTGAAGGGCTCAGCGTACGACGGCATGCCAATGGCCAATTGCTGATCGACAGCTCAGACGGCCTGTACCGGCTGTTCGAACCCACCCCGGGCCGTGCATCGCTGCTGCGCCTGAGTCAGTTGGGCGACCGCAATGACAACCGCATCTACCTCGACTACGACGACACAGGTCGGTTGGTACAGCTGCGAGACACCTTTGACCTGACCAGCATCGCGCTGGCGTACCACAAACGCTGGCCGCAACGGGTCAGCCGGATAGACCGGCTTTACGCTGATCAACGCCGTGAAGTGCTGATGCACTACGATTACGACGCCCAGGGTGATCTGACCGAGGTCCGTCAATCCAACGGTCACGTGAAACGCCGCTACGCCTACGATGCCGGACGGCGCATGGTTGAGCACCAACTGCCCACCGGGCTGCGCTGCTTTTACGAATGGGCCTTAATCGAAAAGCGAGAATGGCGGGTTGTTCGCCACTGGACCGACGCGGGCGACACTTACGCCTTTGACTACGACCTGGCTGCCGGGACTACGCGCATCACCGACGGTTTGAATCGCATCAGCACCCGTCGCTGGGATAGGCGGTATCAGATCACCGAAGCCACCGATGCCCTGGACCGTACCTGGGTCTTCCAGTGGAACGACGAAAGCCAGTTGGTGGCGGCAACGGCCCCCAACGGCGGACAACATCAATTCAGTTATGACGAGGCGGGTAACCTTTGCCAGACGTCTGACCCACTCGGACGCAGTGAGTCAACACTGTGGCTCGAACACTGGGCGCTGCCCCTGACCGAAACCGATGCCGCGGGCAATACCTGGCAGTACCGCTATGACTCGCGTGGCAACCGCATTCGCGAAACCGATCCGTTGGGCAACGTCACCCGCTATCGTCATGACGCCCACGGTCAGGTGGTGGAAGTTGTCGACGCCATCGGCAAACGCAAAACCATGCGTTGGACGCCCCTTGGCCAGCTCAGCGAGCACACTGATTGTTCCGGCTACACCACACGGTTCAGTTATTGCGAGCGCGGGACGTTGCTCAGCAGCACCGACGCACTGGGGGAACGGACGCTTTTCAGCTATGACGACCAAGGCAGGCTGCTGACCAAGCAATTACCGGACGGACGTACCGAGCAATATCAGCGCGATGCGAGCGGCCAGTTGATCGGCTACAGCGACCCCGCCGGGCACACTACGCATTTCCAGCACACCCTCAATGGGCAACTGCGCGTGCGTACCGACGCGCATGGTCGACGGGTAGAGCTGAGCTACGACAACTACGGCCGCCTGCTGGCGCTGACCAACGAAAACGGTGAATGCTACCGGTTTGCCTGGGACGCTGGCGACCGTTTGACCGCCCAGCACAGCCTGGACGGCAGCCTCAAACGCTACGCCTACGACCCGCTGGACAACGTCACCCGCATGGAAGCGCTCGCGGTTGCGGGCAGCACCGACCTGGACCTCGCGCCGCAAGCATCGATCACCCATGAGCTGGAGCGCGACGCAATGGGTCGGCTGGTGGCCAAAGTCACCACAGACGGGCGCACCGAGTACTGCTATGACGCGCTCGATCAGGTCAACACCATCACCTTCACCGCGCTTACCGGTGAGCAGCAAAGCATCGGCTTGAACTACGACGCTCTTGGGCAACTGATCGCCGAGCAAGGCTGGGCCGGACGCCTGGAGCATCGCTACGATGAGCTGGGCAATCTGACCCAGACGCTGCTCCCCGATGGTCGCTGGCTAAACCGACTGCATTACGGCAGCGGCCACCTGCACCAGATCAACCTTGACGGCCAGGTCATCAGCGACTTTGAACGCGACCGCCTGCACCGTGAAGTGCTGCGCACCCAAGGGCGCCTCAGCACCCGCAGCGAATACGACCGCAGCGGTCGCCTGCGCGCACGCCAACGTCGGCAACAGGGCCAGTCCGCGCTGTTACCACCGGCGGCGCAATCACTGTTCGGCTATGACAGCAGTGATCAACTGGTAGAACGCTTCGACAGCCAGCCTGACGCCCCTCATCGCCATCTGCTGCACTACGACGCCACCGGACGCATTCTCGCCAGCCAGGACAATCTCCAGGGCCAGCGTGAAGGCTTCGCCTATGATCCGGCCGCCAACTTGCTCGATAGCCTGGGCACCGAACGGGTCGCTCATAACCGTTTGCTGACCTATCAGGACAAGCGCTACCGCTATGACGGCTTCGGCCGCATGGTGGAAAAGCGCAGCGCCCGGCGGGGTGTCCAGCGCATGCGCTACGACGCCGAACAGCGTTTGGTGGAGGTTAGAAACGATAACGGCTCGGTCGTGAAAATGACCTACGACCCGCTGGGCCGGCGCATCGAAAAAGCCGAATACGACCGCCATGCCACCCTGCTTAGCCGCACCCGCTTCACCTGGGATGCACTGCAACTGTTGCAGGAACACCGCGACAACCAGACCAGCCTGTACATCTACGCCGACGACAGCCACGAACCGTTGGCAAGGGTCGACGGCCTGGGTGAACACCAGAAAATCCGTTACTACCACAACGACTCCAACGGCCTGCCCGAACAACTCTCGGAAGCCGACGGGCACACGCTTTGGCGGGCCCGTTACCAGGTGTGGGGCAACACCGTAGAAGAGCTACGCGAACCGTATTACATCGAAGAGCAGAACCTGCGTTTCCAGGGCCAATACCTGGACCGGGAAACCGGGCTGCACTACAACACCTTGCGCTTCTACGACCCGGACATCGGTCGCTTTACCACACCGGACCCCATCGGTTTGGCCGGTGGGCTGAACCTCTACCAGTACGCGCCAAACCCGGTGAGCTGGATCGACCCCTCGGGTCTGATGAAGTGCTCGACGCCACCTAAGGGCCGCAAGGTCAACCGGACGGTTTATCGCTTTGAAGAGCCAGGACGGATCAGCACAACCTGGACGGCGCACAAGTGGAACGTTGCCTCCAGACACCGTTACACCGCCCCCGGACTGGGTGGTGTCTATGGCGCCAACTCACGCAAGACCGCCATGGGCGAGGTCAACCACTGGGGTGTGGACCTTTCCACCCGGGTGTTGGTAAGCAAGAAAGTGCAACTCAACAACGTTCTGGATCTGACCCGGGCTGATGTGCGTAAACAACTGGGGGTTTCGCTAAAGAGCATTACCGGCAACAAATACACCCAGACTCATCAAATAGGCGCCTGGGCCAAGGCCAATGGTTATGATGGGATCCTGGCACCGTCGGCGCGAAACCCGACCGGCAGCAACTTGATTTCCTTTGCAGGTTTTTAAAATGGGACTGGAAGACGAATACGTCGGCGATGCCGATTGGCAAACTTTCGTGCGGTTGTACGAAGAGGACTACCTCGACGACAACGCCCGCATGCTGGCCAAGGCCATGGATGACAACCTCGACATGGCAGTGGTGCTCTACGGAAAAAGGGGGCTCAAGGAAGGGTTCTGGTGGCTGGAACAGACCGTGCCCGCCCTGGGTAACAAACGCCCGGCCGATTGTCTCAAGACCCCGAAACTGATCAAGCGTCTGAGAATGGCCTTGATGAGCATGCCCTGATACGCCAGTAGCGTGTTGGAGAACGTCACCCCGCGATGGCCTCTACCCCCCTAAGAATTTCGCCGGAAAGCCCTCATGCTTTGGCCTACGAGAGACGCCATGAGTCTGAAACAAGAGTTCGTTGCCTTCACGGCAACCCGGCAGCAACAAACCTGCGCCGTGGTCTTGATCGCTGGTGGCGCATCCAGGTGAACGAAAGATCAGGATCAAAAGATCGCAGCCTTCGGCAACTCCGACACTGCACCCCGCCCTTCGTCGCCTGAAAAGGAACTTCGCCCCGAATCCCTTATCTCAAAGAGCACTTCGCCATACTGGCGGGCTTTGGAGCAAGCGCGTGCCAATCCACAGCAGTGCACGTTCTTTGAGATTTGTGCCGATGGTCGACAAGAACCTACAGGATTCGTCCCAACCTCACTGGCCCGAAGCGGCCCAGACGCTCATGGCGCTGATGCACGCCCAGGGCGAAGTCGCGCGCCTGAGCGAGCGTGAGCAGCTATTCAGCTCATTGCTGGTCAGCGTCAACGCGGTGCTCTGGGCGTTCAACTGGGAAACCCGACAGGTCCTGTATGTCAGCCCCGCCTATGAACGAATCTTCGGTCGGCCGGCAGGTCTGGTGCTGGCTGATTTCAATGAATGGCGCGACGCAATCTACCCCGACGACCTCGAATACGCTGAGCGCAGCCTGGCCGAAGTGCTGGTCAAAGGTGCCGTGGAGGATCGTGAGTACCGCATCATCGCTGCCAATGGCCAGATCCGCTGGCTGAGCGACAAATGCTTCATCAACCGTAAGGCTGAGTCGGGGCAACCGGTGATCGTGGTGGGCATTGCCGAAGACATCACTGAAAAGAAGCTGCTGGAAAGCGAACTGCAACGACTGGCAACCACCGACGTGCTGACCCAGAGCAGCAATCGCCGCCACTTCTTCGAATGCGCTCACCGTGAATTCGAGCAGGCACGACTGCAGGGCACACCCATGGCGTTCCTGTTGCTGGACATCGATGATTTCAAAGTGATCAACGACACCTACGGTCATCAGGAAGGCGATAACGTGCTGCAGAAAATCGCCGAAAGCGGACGTTCCGTTCTCAGACGCGGTGATCTGTTTGGACGAATCGGTGGTGAAGAATTCGCCGCGGTGTTCCCTGGCTGTGCCCCGGACATGGCACTGCAAGTCGCCGAGCGTCTGCAGCGCGAGATTCAGCGCCTGGCTTTCCGCAGCGGGGAGAAAGGCTTCGGCATCACCGTCAGCCAAGGCTTGACCAGCCTTACCGCCGAAGATCAGAGCCTCGACACCCTGTTCTCCCGCGCCGATGCGGCCATGTACGAAGCCAAGCGCCAGGGGAAAAATCGCATCATTGCGGCTTGAGCAATCTCGTGGCCAAGGCGTCAGCAAAACTCCAGTCATACCCCCTGTGGGAGCGAGCCTGCTCGCGATGGCAGACTGACAGCCAGCGCATCGGTGAATGGCACACCCCTCATCGCGAGCAGGCTCGCTCCCACAGGGTTGGTCAGCGGCCTTACTTGCGGCGCAATCGCATCAACTCCGGCAATCCGATCTTCAGCAAACGCGCCGTGCGCCCACGGGCCAGCTCTTCCAGCCCTTCATGCTCGGTCAGATGGGCCATTTGCGCCGCCATATTCATCACCAGTGCCTCGCGGGAGTAAACCCCGCCGCCCAGGCCATAGGCCGCCGCAATCAACTCCCGCAGCTCCAGCGGCAGACGCCAGCGGGTGCGCAGCGCGGAACCGAAGCTGGCACCGAACTGATCGAGCAAATTGCCCACCTCCTCCGATTCGTCGAGCTCGCCGCCGGCCTGCGTCCATTCCTCCAGGCATCGCAACAACGCCAAGTCCCCCAAGCGATGCAACAACCCGGCGCAATAGCAACGCTCCTGCTCCAGATCCAGCAGCCGCGCCAGCATCCGGGCGTACTCACCGGTGTGCAGCGACAACTCCCAGTAACGCTCGGCATAGTCTGCCAGGCACGGGACACTGAGCCGGGCACAGCGCTTGAGGGTCAGCCCCAGAATCAGGTTCATGCTCTGCCCGGTACCAAGCTGATGCAGCGACTGCGCGACCGTCTGCACCAGACCGCCGCCCTGGTGCTGCGCAGCGCTGTTGGCCGCAGCAATCAGCACGGCGGTAATTTGCGGGTCGGTGCGGATTTCTTCTTCCAGCAGTTTCAGGTCCAGACCGCCGGGGTTGAGGCTGCGCTTGACTGCCACTTGCACATCGGTCATCAACGGCGCGCCTTCGGAAGAATCACGTCGACGCTCCAGAAAGGTTGTCAGGGTCTGCTCCGGGGCTGACACGTCGGTGGAGCAATCCTCTGCGCTGCTCAACAGTAGCCCCTGCAAACGCTGGGTCAGGTCTTCCCGGTTCAAGGGTTTGGTCAGGTAGGCCGCAGGCGCCAGCGGCAAGACCTCACGTACGCTGGCGCTGTCGTTGCGCCGGCTCATGAGAATGAACGGCAACACCGGTTTTCGATGCTGCTGGCGAAGGCCCCGCAGGATGCTCAGGCCATCGACGCCCGGCAATTCCCAATCGGCGATCACCAGGTCATAGGCGTTGTGCGCAAGCAGATTCAGGGCCTGCTGGCCCTCGCCGCACGTATCCACCCGAGCATCGCAGCGTATGCCCGATAGCACCTGCTCAAGCAGCTCCCGAGACACCGGATCGGCCTCGGCGATCAACACACGGGGTACAGCGGGTAAATCCACGGCAGTCATGCAGCATCGCTCCCTCGCAATACTTGCACCTTAGCCAATGGTGGCCGTTGCAGACAGCTCTACCCTTGGGAATATGTTCCCGAATATGAAAAAACCCGCTGCGAAGCGGGTTTTTTGTGGGTCAGCGCACAGCTCAGGGCTCGTACAATCAGAGCTCGGAGAAGCACTCTTCGATGATTGCCAAGCCTTTGTCCAATTGCTCGTCTGGCGAGGTCAGCGGTACCAGCACCCGCAGGACGTTGCCGTAGGTGCCGCAGGACAGCAGGATCAAGCCCTTGTCGCGGGCCTTGGCCACAACCTGAGCCACGGCCGCCGCGTTCGGCTTGTGGGTGTCGCCATTTTCGAACAACTCCACGGCGATCATCGCACCCAGGGCACGGACTTCGCCGATGACCGGGTATTTCTTCTGGATGGCCTTGAGGCCAGTCACCAGACGCTCGCCCACCGCCTTGCAGCGATCCAGCAAGTGCTCTTCCTCAAATACCTCCATCACCGCCAGCGCAGCAGCGCAGGCAATCGGGCTGCCGGCGTAGGTGCCACCCAGGCCGCCAGGGGCAATAGCGTCCATGTACTCGGCCTTACCGCAGACACCGGCCAACGGGAAACCGCCGGCGATGGATTTGGCGAAAGTCGTCAGGTCGGCGGCAACACCCATTTGTTCCATGGCGAAGAAGGTGCCAGTCCGACCGGCGCCGGTCTGTACTTCGTCAGCGATCAGCAGAATGCCGTGCTGATCACAGAGGGCGCGCAGGCGCTTCATGAATTCCTTGGGCGCCACGTAGAAACCACCCTCGCCCTGTACTGGCTCGATGATGATTGCCGCGATGTCACGTGGTTCGGCGTCGTTCTTGAAAATACGCTCGATGCTGGCAATGGAGTCGTCGATGCTCACGCCGTGCAGTTCGTTCGGGTACAGCGCGCGGAAGATGCCGCCGGGCATCAAGCCCATGCCGGCCGAATACGGCACGACTTTACCGGTCAGGCCCAGAGTCATCATGGTGCGGCCGTGGTAGGCGCCGGTAAAAGCGATGACACCCGCGCGACCCGTGGCGGCGCGAGCGATTTTTACCGCGTTCTCCACCGCTTCGGAACCGGTGGTCACCAGCAGGGTTTTCTTGGCGAAATCACCTGGCACCTTCGCGTTGATTTTTTCGCACAGCTCCACATACGGCTCGTAAGCCAGCACCTGGAAGCAAGTGTGGGTCAGCTTGTTCAGCTGTTCGGTCACGGCGGCGATGATTTTCGGATGTACGTGGCCGGTGTTCAGCACCGCGATACCGCCCGCGAAGTCGATGAATTCACGGCCTTCAACGTCGGTTACCGTGGCATTCTTCGCCGATTCGGCGAAGATCGGGTGAATCTGGCCAACACCGCGTGGTACAGCGGCTTCGCGGCGTTTCATCAGGGAAGCGTTGGTCTTGTTGCTCATTGAATATGTCCTCATTCGCCGCTCATCGGTCGGCGTGGGTCAAGGCGTACATGGACGGGAGGCAACTGCGACAGCATGCGATGATCGACTGTCACAGCGTTCCGGCCACAAGAAACAGAACGGGTAAAACGCGCAAAGGGACAGCGCTCTCGTGCCCTTTGCGCTTGCAGCAGGATCAGATACCGAGGCAGAGGTATTTGATTTCCAGGTAATCCTCGATTCCGTACTTGGAGCCTTCACGGCCCAGGCCGGAGGCCTTGATGCCGCCGAACGGCGCGACTTCGTTGGAGATCAACCCGGTGTTGACGCCAACCATGCCGTATTCCAGGGCTTCGGCCACGCGGAACACACGGCCCAGGTCGCGGGCATAGAAGTACGAGGCCAGGCCGAACTCGGTGTCGTTGGACATCGCGATCACTTCGGCTTCGTCTTTGAAGCGGAACAGCGGCGCCAACGGGCCGAAGGTCTCTTCCTTCGCCACGGCGGCACTCGAGGGTACGTTGGTCAGGATAGTCGGCTCGAAGAAGTTGCCTTCCATGGCCTTGCCGCCAGCCAGCACGGTCGCGCCTTTGCTGACCGCATCAGCGATGTGCTCTTGCACCTTGGCAACCGCTTTCTCGTCGATCAACGGACCGGTGGTGGTGCCATCTTCCAGCCCATTGCCGATCTTGAGCTTGGCGACTGCCACTTTGAGTTTTTCAGCGAAGGCGTCGTACACCGAATCCTGGATGTACAGACGGTTGGCGCAGACGCAGGTCTGACCGTTGTTGCGGTATTTGGAAATGATTGCGCCTTCGACGGCCTTATCCAGGTCCGCGTCGTCGAACACGATGAACGGCGCGTTGCCGCCCAGTTCCAGGGAGACTTTCTTGATGTCCTTGGCACATTCGGCCATCAACTGACGACCGATTTCGGTCGAGCCGGTGAACGACAGCTTGCGCACGATCGGGTTGCTGGTCAGCTCGCCGCCGATGTCGCCGGCACTGCCGGTAACCACGCTCAGCACGCCCTGCGGGATGCCGGCACGGTGGGCCAGCTCAACCAGCGCCAGCGCCGAGAACGGGGTTTGCGAAGCCGGCTTGATGACCATGGTGCAGCCCGCGGCCAGAGCCGGGCCGGCTTTGCGGGTGATCATCGCAGCCGGGAAATTCCACGGGGTAATGGCAGCAGTCACACCGATTGGCTGCTTGATCACGATCAGGCGCTTGTCGGGCTGGTGGCCAGGAATCACATCACCGTAGATGCGCTTGGCTTCTTCGGCGAACCATTCGATAAACGAGGCGGCGTAAACAATTTCACCCTTGGCTTCGGCCAGCGGCTTGCCTTGTTCCATCGTCATCAGGCGGCCGAGGTCGTCCTGGTTTTCGATCAGCAATTCGTACCAGCGGCGCAGCTTGTTGGCGCGCTCTTTGGCGGTGAGGGCGCGCCAGGCCGGCAACGCCTTGTCGGCGGCTTCAATCGCCCGCCGGGTTTCGGCAGCGCCCATCTTCGGCACAGTGCCCAGCACTTCACCCGTTGCCGGGTTGGTAACCTTGATCGTCTGACCATTGTCCGCGTCGACCCAAGCGCCATCGATAAAGGCTTGCTGGCGGAACAACTGGGTGTCTTTAAGCTGCATGTCGGCTTTCCTTAACAGCACCGCGCGCACGCGGAGCGAATTAGATTTGTAGAAAGGCGCCCCAAGGGCTGCCGTCAGGGAAATCATCCACCGGGCTGAAGCACAGAAATAACGCACATAAGCACAGACGTGCGGTTCAGCACCCAGACAAGAGCGTTTGAAATCTCAAACGAATCCTAGGGCCGATGGGGGGGAAGGACAATAGGCTGTTCGAAAAAAAGAACGAAAAACCTGAATTTGCCTGCTTTTTCTGATCAGCGTAGCCCATGCCCGCCTATGCTTATGAAAACACCGGCAAATCAGCAGCATGGACGCCCGCATTGCATATGAGTATCATGGCGCCCGCGTCGCACCAGTAGCTCAGCTGGATAGAGTACTGCCCTCCGAAGGCAGGGGTCGTGGGTTCGAATCCCGCCTGGTGCACCATCTGCAGAATCAAAAGCCCCAGGTCTTGCGACCTGGGGCTTTTTTGTGGACGCTGATTTCACTCAACGCTTGCGCAACGCCTCCAACCGCGCCGGCAAGTCCTCCTCGGGAAAGCGCTGATGCAACGCCAGCAGCTTTTCATCAGCAGCCTTGTCCTCACCCGCCTCGCGCAAGCGCAGGATTTCCAGCAGTTCCTGCTCCAGCGACGGCCGTGCAGCGGGCGCCGATTTGCTCATTTTCGCCGCAGGCTTTTCCGCCAAGGCGTGGTCAGCGCTTGCCGGGGCTTGAGCGATTTCGCCCTGGGGTGCTGCCATGCGGGCTATCGGCGCGGGAGCGGACATGGCGGGCGGCGGTGCGGCGGCGACGGCGGACTCCTGTCGATTGGCGGAAAACTCCATCGGAGCTGGCGCAGACAGGTCGCTCTGAGGTACTGGCAAGCGAACCACCAGACCGATCATCAACGCGACACCGGCGACCGTGGCGAATGCCATCTGCCAGCGCGGCCGTTGGCAGGCCTGTAGCCAGCGTTTCCACAGACTGGGCGTAGGCGTCGGGGCTTCGCGACGGGCGGCAGCCAGGATGAAAGCGTCCAGGGACACGGGCGGTTCGCCGCTGGCGTGTTGACGGAAATGCTCGATCAGCATTTCGTCATCGGGCTTCGGGGTGTGTTTGGAATCAATCATGCGGGTACCTCCTCGGCCAGCAGTCGATGCAATTTTTGCTGGGCGTAACGCAAGCGGCTTTTTACCGTTTCCAGCGGGGCGCCGGTCAGGGCGGCGATCTGCGGCAGCTCCAGGTCGCCGTGCAGTCGCAGCAGGAAGACTTCCCGCTGGTCTTCGGGCAAGGCTTGCAACGCGGCGTCCAGGCGGGCCTGATCGCGACTCAGGCTCAACTGCTGTTCGGGGTTGCTGGTGTCGTCGGGCTGGACATGAACCTGTTCGTCGTAACTGTCGTGCAGCGGGTTGCGGACACCGTGTTTGCGCCAGTGATCAATCAAGCGGTTGCGGGCAATCTGGAACAACCATGTACGAAAACTCGCCCGTCCTTGTGGCTGGGTAGTGCTGCGGATCAGGCTGAGCCAAGTGTCCTGGAAGACTTCCTCGGCCAGTTCGGCTTTGTTGCTCAAGGACACCAGAAAACGATATAGCCCCTGTCGATGGCGGGCGTACAGGACTTCAAAACACGCCCCGTCGCCATCGCGGTAGCGGGCCAGCAGCGATTCGTCGCTGGGACAATCATGCGGAGCGGGCATGTCGGTGACGAACTCCTTTGCGGTTAACACAGTTCTGGCAGGCGACAAGAGAATACCGTGGGAGCGAGCCTGCTCGCGATTGCGTCGGATCAGTCAATAATGATCGTGATCGATCCACCGCTATCGCGAACAGCCTCGCTCCCACATTTGATCCTCGTCGTGGTCAGGATCAGCGCTCAAGGCTCTGCGCGAGTTCCACTAACTGGACAAATTCGGCACGCAGCCCAAACGGATCATCGCCCCGGGCGGAACGGGCCAATTGCGCGGTGTCCTTCAAGCTCATCGTCCCAGTGTAGCGGCCATCCCCCTTGAGCTGTTGGGCGAAGGCGGCCACAGCGGCCGAGAAGCGCAAGTCATCGCTGGCCTTGTCATTTTTTTGCGTACTGGCGACAGGATGCTCGATCAATCGGCTGCTCCCGCCCTCAACGGGCTTGTAGCGCACGCGCAGCATCGCCAACTCCCCTGTCTCGTCGCCCAGCTTAGGTGTGCTCGCATAACGCAACGGTTCCAACCAGCCCTGCTCGCCTTTCGGAACAATTTCATACAACGCGGTCACTGTGTGCCCAGCACCGATTTCGCCCGCATCAACCTTGTCGTTGTTGAAATCCTCACGCTTGAGCGCACGGTTCTCATACCCCAACAGCCGATACTCACTGACCTGAGCGGGGTTGAACTCCACCTGCAACTTCACATCCCGCGCCACCACCGCCAGGGTTGAGCTGAGCTGGTCGACCAATACCTTGCGCGCTTCAAGCAAGTTGTCGATGTAGGCGTAATTGCCATCACCGGCATCGGCCAATTGCTCCATCAGATGCTCATTGTAGTTATCCACACCGAAGCCCAGCGTGGTCAGGGATACACCGCTTTTACGCCGGTCCACCGCCATTTGCTTGAGGCTGTCGAAGTCACTGACGCCGACATTGAAGTCGCCATCGGTGGCCAGCAGAATGCGATTGATGCCTTTGTCGATAAAGCTATCCTGAGCCATCTGATAGGCCAGCTCGATACCCGACGCACCTGCGGTGGAACCGCCGGCGTCCAACTGATCGATTGCGTTGCGGATCTTGACCTTGTCGCGGCCCGAGGTCGGCTTAAGCACCACCCGGGATTCGCCGGCGTACACCACCAGAGACACCCGGTCCTGCTCGCGCAATTGCTCCACCAATAACTTCAGGGTGCTCTTGACTAGCGGCAGGCCCTCGCGTCGGTCCATGGAGCCGGAAACATCCACCAAAAACACCAGGTTGGCCGGTGCTAGGTCCACCACGGCGCGATCGCTCGCCTTGATGCCAATACGCAACAGGCGCGTGTGAGGGTTCCATGGCGACGGGGCCACTTCAGTGGTCACGCCGAAGGGAGAACCGTCGGTGGGCACGGCATAGTCGTAAGGGAAATAGTTGACCATTTCCTCCAGTCGCACGGCGCCTTCGGGCGGCAGGCTACCTTGATTGAGGAAACGTCGCACATTGGCATAGCTGCCGGTGTCGACATCGACGCTGAAGGTCGAGACCGGCGTTTGGGCAACACTATGAATAGGATTGTCCTGCAGTTTTTCATACTGCTCGCGGGGCTCGGCGCGGTAATCCCCCGCGACAGCATCGGTCCTCACCCTTGGCGAGGGCATCGAAACCGGAGCGGCCATACGCTTGACCAGAGGCTCGCGCACGTTAGCAACTTCGCTTTGCCGCACCGGGGCGGGGGACGCAGACGGTGGTTCGGCCGGCGTGGCAGCCTCCCGGGACGAAGACAACCCACAACCGGCCAATGCCACCAGCAAGGTCACGGCGAAGCCCTGGGCTGCAGGACGTAGGAATGAAGGAGGACGGGACATGGGTTGAACCTCGTGAATGAATGATCCGTTCACAAGGTCAGACGCGAGGCACTCGTGGTTCGGGTTAACGACCACGAGATTTTTAATATGCGAGCATGCCTAACGGGACGGAATGGCCCGCAGGTCGTCGGCGATAAAGCGGCTCAGTTGGCCGGTGTAAAAGCCTTCGACATCCGAGTTACCTCTGTTGGTCAGAGCGCCCACCATGCTTCTCATGTTCTGGAATTGCCCGATCGCGCCGCCCGGCATCAGGCCCTGCCGGGCCTGGGCAAAGTGCAAAACCTCTGCGCCGGCCTTCTTCACCTTGACCTGATAGCTGAAATCGACACTGGCGAGGAATGTGCCATCGGCGACGATTTTGCTCATGAAGCCACCTTGGGTATCTTGAATACGTCGCGCGTAGACGCCATTGACGTCCAGCAGATAGTCGGCGGTTTCCTTGCTGGAGGCATAGCGATTGTCCTCGAGCAGGCGGCCGATCAGGTCGGTGTGCAATTGCTCACGGACCTTTTCGTCAGGCAAAAAGCGATCGTTCTTGCCTACGACTTCAACGTCGAAGGTGTCGATCCAGAAGGTGGCGGTCTTGGGGATCGTTACCGGAGTGGCGGAAACGTAGTAATCGGGTTTGGAGGCACAGCCCGCCATAAGGCAGAGGGCCAGGAATATGGCAAAAACGCGCATGTCTGAATTCGTCCCTGAAAGGTAGTGGCATAGTGACAGCGGCATTCTACGGAGTTTGGACGGGTTCTCAAGTTTTGGCGGCAGCGGATGGCGGCAAAACCCCGGCCGCTGCAGACCGGGGCGATTTTATGGGTGCGGCTTCCGGATAACAGTTGCAGACCGCGTCACTCCCCCGCCATCTCTACCACCGTCTTCCCTTGCCCACGCACCTGAGCTACTTGCGCAAACGCCTCATTCACGTCTCCCAGGCCAAACCGATGTGGGTCTACCTTGATGCGCAGCACCCCGGCCTCAACCAAAGCCGCCGCTTTGCGCATTATCCGACCATGGTGCTCGCGCCCCTTGCCGGTCAGCAACGGCATCAAGGTAAACACCCCGGAATAACTCGCCCCCTTGAACGACAACGGTGCCAGGCTGTGTTGTCCCCAGCCCAGACAGCTGAGTACGTGGCCGGTATAGGTTTTCACTGCGTTGAAGGACGCATCCAGTGTCGAGCCGCCGACGGTGTCGTAGACGATGTCGAAACCTTCGCCATCGGTGTGCAGGCCCACATAACTGTCGGTGTCCTGCGCCCGGTAGTCGATAGGGGTCGCGCCCAGTTCACGGATGAAATCCAGGCTGGTGGCCGAGCCGGTGGCATAGACCTCGGCGCCGCGGGCCTTGGCAATTTGCACGGCCATTTGACCGACGCCGCCCGCGCCGCCGTGGATCAGCACTTGTTGGCCGGCCCGAACATTTGCCCGGTCTACCAACCCTTCCCAGGCGGTGATGAAGACCAATGGCAAGGCTGCCGCTTCGCGCATGCTCAACGAACCGGGCTTGAGCGCAATCAGGTGAGCATCGACGGCAATGTATTCGGCCAGCGCACCCTGGGCGCCGCCGATGCCGCCGGCCATGCCGAACACGTCATCGCCGGGGGCGAAATCGTGCACGCCCTCTCCCAGCTCAACGACTGTTCCGGCCAGATCGATGCCCAGTACGGCGGGCAGCGGCTGGCGGGCATGAGCGCCGCCACCTGCCGCGATCTTGGTATCCAGAGGATTGATCCCTGCGGCGTGAACCCTGATCAATACCTGTCCTTTGCCGGGAACAGGCCGGGGGATGTGGCGAACGACCAGCGGAGCCTGAGCGGTTTGGGCAATGGCGGCGAACATGGTGTTGTTCATGACGGTAAACCTCCAATGAGTGGGTGAGTACATGTTGCGGCCGTCGATGCATTCCGATAAGTAAGCAACTATGGATAGGATTTATTCCAACCAGAGGCCAAATCCAGATGGATCTATTCGACGCGATGCAGATGTTCGTGCGAGTGGTAGAGCGCGGTTCGTTCTCGGCGGTCGCCCGGGAGCTGAACCTGGGTCAACCAGCGGTTAGCAAGCAGATCCGCGCGCTGGAACAACACCTTGGCGGTGCGTTGTTTGCCCGCAGTACTCGCCATCTCGCGCTGACCGACCAAGGCCAGCGCTTCTATATCCACAGCAAGGAAATACTCAGCAGCCTCGACACGGCCCGGCTCAGTTTCACCCGTGGCCAGGAGCAGATCGCCGGCCCTTTGCGTGTGGCCGCCCCGGTGAGTTTCGGGCGGCTGTGCATTGCGCCCTTGATGAGGGAGTTTTTGGCGCGCCATCCACAGGTTCAAATCGACCTGAAACTGAACGACCAAAATGAAGATGTGCTGAAAGAAAACATCGACGTCGCCATTCGTATCGGCGTGGTGAAAAACGAAGGGCTGGTCGCGGTTTCCCTCGGCGATAGTCCGCGCCGGGTGTATGCCGCTCCCGCCTACCTGCAACAACACGGCACCCCGCTGGAGCCGGCGGATCTTGCCCGCCACAATTGCTTGGGCTTCACGCTGCTGGAGCATTACGACGTTTGGCGTTTCGACCAGCAGGACAAACAGCACCGAGTGACGATCAAGGGCAATGTCACCAGCAACAGCAGCGAGGCAATTCGCGAGATGGTTCTTAGCGGGCTGGGCATTTCGCTTTCACCGCAGTGGTTATTCGCCGCGGATGTTCGCCAGGGAACCGTGTCCAGCCTGCTGGAGGCTTATCAACCCGTAGCGCTGCCCATCAGCGCCGTGTTCAGCCAAGACCGGCGCCGCTCGGCAAGAACTCGCGCCTTTGTGGATTTTCTGCGCGAGCGTCTTTGAGCAGCCGGTTATGCGTAACGAACCTGACTGATATCAATCGCCACCAGCAATTCCCCCTCCACCGCCTGATCGTCCGCATCCCGCCGATACGCCCGGCGCTTGCTGGGCATGCACAGCCCATCGGCCTTGATGTAGTCCTCCACATACTGGGCCGCCGGCAGGCCACCGCTCACGTCCACGGTGTAATCATGCCGGCGCAGCAGATAGTCATCGCCAAAGTAGAAGTCCTGGACCGGGCAGTGAGTGGCGAGGGTGTCCGGGAAGTTCACCCGCAAGCGGCGCCAGACCTGGCCACCTTCCTTCCAGGGTTCCAGCTCCTGGCTGGTGACACCCGGAAAAGTAAACAGGAACGGCATGGTCAGGTAGGACCAGAGCGCATATCCATTGAAGTAGGCACGGTGAAGCGGATCCCACGGAGTGGTTTGCTCGTGCTTGAAGAACGAAGCCCTAGGGTCCGAACGCTCAGCGATCACTTTGCCCTCGGTGGTTTCGATGGCGATGCGATCAGGCGTGAAGGCGGTGCGCTGGTTCAGCGCACCGAACGGCATGACCGAGGCGCGCTGTTCATGCAGCCAGACAGTCATCTGCCGGGGTGCATTGTCTTGCGTTAACCCCTTCATGGCCCACAACGAACCGCCGGTCACAAGGGTGACCTGGACAGTGTTGAAAGTGTTCCAGCGCTCGAGACCGCCGTGGGCAATCAGGACTTGTTCCAGCAGGTCGTGCTTGTGCGCCTTCATGATGGCCGTCCTCCTCGAGTTGGAAACGGGGTCATTCATGAGTGTAGTCGTGCACCTGGGGCAGAGTCCTTACGATTCACAGGCCAACGAGGCCTGCGCGGTCTTCGAATGCCGGGCGGGAAAATACGCCGCCGCAGCCACACCCACCGCGCCCATCACCACGCAATACCCCACGCACACCCATGGGCTCCACGGCACCAGTGCGATCAGCACCAAAGGCGTCACGCTGGCCCACAAGGCATAGGCAATGTTGTAGGTGAACGAGATGCCGGACACGCGGATTTTCGGCGGAAACAGGCTGACCATCACCGATGGCACCGCGCCAACCACGCCGCAACCCAGGCCCGCCACAGCGTAGGCCAGGCCCAGCCAGGCGCCGCCGCTGATCAGGCTGGCGTAGAGCACGGCGATGCCCATCGGCAACAGCAGGCTGTAGAGCATGACAGTGCGCCAGGCGCCGATGCGGTCGACGATGAGGCCGGCCAGAACGCAGCCGATGTTCAGGAAGACGATGCCCAGACTGCTCAAAGCGAACGTGTGACTGGGGGTCATGCCGAAACTTTTTTGCATAACGGTCGGGGTGATGACCACGAACACCACCACGGCGGACGTCAGCACGCAGGTGAGGATGGCGGCGGGCAACAAGGCGTGGCGATGGTCCCGCAGCACGGTGCGTAGCGGCAGTTCCGTCGCACCTTCGCGCTTGGCTTGCAGGGCCATAAAGATCGGCGTTTCGCTCAGCCAGCGACGCAGCCAGACGCCGATTACACCGAAGACCCCACCCAGCAGGAACGGCAAGCGCCAGGCGTAATCGAGAATTTCTGCTGCCGTGAATATCTGCGCCAGCGCCGTGGCGGTCAGGGCGCCCAGCAAATAGCCGAAGGTCAGACCAGCCTGGAGGAAACCCAGTGCGTAGCCGCGATGCCGCAGCGGTGCATGTTCGGCCACGAACACCCAGGCGCTCGGTACTTCGCCGCCCACCGCCGCGCCTTGCAGGATGCGCAGCGCCAGCAGCAACAACGGGGCGAAATAGCCGATTTGCGCGTAAGTCGGCATCACGCCGATAAGCAGGCAGGGCAAGGCCATCATCAGGATGCTCAGGCTGAACACCCGCTTGCGCCCCAGGCGATCGGCGAAGTGCGCCATGAGGATGCCGCCCAGGGGGCGTGCCAGGTAGCCGGTGGCGAAAATCCCGAAACTTTGCAACAGGCGTAGCCATTCGGGCATTTGCGGCGGGAAGAACAGTTGGCTGAGCACCAGGGCGAAGAAGACGAAGATGATGAAGTCGTAGATTTCCAGCGCGCCACCCAGGGCGGCGAGGCCCAGGGTTTTGTAGTCGGATCGGCTGAATCGGGCGTCTGGCAGATGAGTTGTGGCAGTCATGGGCAGATTTAAACAAGAAAAGTTTTTGAGAAGGACGGTTCAGGCGTCTTGGCCGTCGTCCATGGGCTGTGCCGGTGGTTGGTCTGGCTCAGCGTCTTCGGCCTCTTCAGCAGGCAGGAAATCCTTGCGGCTCTGGGCGATGGCCCGGCGTATTTCGTCGCCTTTGGTGGGGCAGTTCTTGAGGCGGGCGATGCCGTCGGGTTTCTGCGTCATCGCCATCCTCCGGTATGAATGAACAGGGGCTCGATAGTGCTCGCTTTTGGCGCGTGATGCCAATTTTGTGGTTGAGGGTTGCTGCCCGACCCAGCGGGAGCAAGCTCCCTGGCCACAGGGAGCTGTTGCTTGGATTAGCGGTGGTAGCGACGCACTACGCTGCTGTTGCGCAAGACGTGACCGTTGATTCTTTCCATCAGTTGAGGGCGTGTGAGGCCGGCTGGCAGGGCGTGCGGGGGCAGGTCGAGCGCGTATATCTGAATCAGGTAATGATGAGCGCTGTCGCCAATGGGCGGACAAGGGCCAATGTAGCCGCGGGTGTTTTTACTGTTGGTGCCACTTATGCCTTCAAGGGCGGACTGGGTGCCCATGCCCGTCGGGATTTGCCGCGTGCTGGCCTTGATGCCGTAATGAACCCAGTGGTCGACGCCCTGGCCTTTCTGGCCGTCCGGGTCGTGCATGACAATGGCGTAGCTGAGGGTGCCAGGCGGGCCCGCTGTCCAGCTCAAGGCCGGGGAAATGTTCTTACCGCCGCAGTTGTTGGCGTCACTGGCGGCCGCCGCGGTGAACAGCCGGTTATCCGACACACCTGGCATGCTGAGGGTGAAACGTTCCTGAGCCTGGGCCGCCCCTTGTGCGCACAGCACGAGGGCGATGGCCGCCAGCCAGGGAGTAAGGGAAGTCGATCGAGTCATACCGGGCACCTTATGCAGATCAGGCCATGGACGGCCTGCGAACTATAGCCGCAGCGCCTGCCAGGTTTCAGTGACAATTACGATGAACTTCGAATCCGCCACATTGATCTGCGTTGACCGTGATTCGCGACATCACCCATCCCCCTGTGGGAGCGAGCCTGCTCGCGATGGCGATGGTTCAGTTGGCATCCATGTTGACTGAAATACCGCTATCGCGAGCAGGCTCGCTCCCACATTTTGATTTGTGCTGACCGTACTCTGTGGGAGCGAGCGCGGAGTTTTGAAGGAAATCTCCGAGGAACTGGAAAGCAACAAGATCAACAATCACAGCCTGCGGCAGCGCTTACACCGAGTGATCGACCGGCAGGTGAATCACCCGGGGCCTTTCCAGTGGTGCCAGTGGCGGCGGTTGCAGTTCCGGGCTCAGCAGATGGAAATGCGCCACGACGTGGCTGATATCACCGTCCTGGTTGTTATGGATGATCTTGGAGCCGGGCCGGCGCAACGTGTCCAGACGCGCGTCGGTCAATTTGAAGCTTTCGCTCAAGCCTTGATCGTCCACCACCGGCGCTGGCAGCCGACGCTGGGCGAAGCTGCGGCTTTTGCGCTGCTGATAGCGCGCCCAGGTAATCAGGATCACCGCGTTGACCAAGGCGATCCAGCCATATATCTGCAACGTCCCGAGCGTGTCCATGAGCGAGCCACCTAGGCGCGGGCCTGCCTGGCTGTCAAACAGGGGCCAGAGCCCGTTGACCAACAGATACAACAGCCCCAGCCACGCCAGCACGGTAAAGAGCGCATCGATGACCACCAGAAAAGGTCTTTGTCGGGTCCTGATAATTTTCATCGGATCACTTCCTCTTCTTCGTCATCGAACGGTTTGATGCCGCGATCCGGGCTGACCCAGCGCGCGCGTTTCTGATGCTGCCCGAACAGCACTTTCGGGAAACTCACCAAGGTGGTGAACAGACTGATCAGCCAGAACACCAATGGGTACCACACCACCCAGAACATGATGTGCCACAAACCCTTTTCGTAACGGCGATCGATCAGGATGCTCACCGCGAACTGCATCAGGCACACCACCGCCAACAGCAACCCGGTGAAGGCCGGCGGCATGAGGTGATCGACCGCGATGGCCGCTGGCATTTCGACGAATTTACCGGCGCCCCAGAAGATCACCGACAGCAGGAACGTGAACGCCCAACCGGTGGACAGGCAATATTCGAACAGCAGCGGCCACAGGTAGCGGTGGCGGTATTGCCAGATGCCGCGGATGTTCTTGAACAGCACTTCGGCCCCGCCCTGGGCCCAGCGCAGGCGCTGCCGCCACAGGCCGCGCAGGGTTTCGGGCATGAGGATCCAGCACAGGGCACGGGGTTCGTAGAAGATGCTCCAGTGGTCCAGTTGCAGCTTCCAGCTGATGTCGATGTCTTCGGTGATCATGTCCGGGCTCCAGTAGCCGACCCGGTGCAGGGCCGTACGACGGAAGGCGACGATCACACCGGAGACGGTGAAGATCCGCCCGAAGACGCGCTGGGTACGCTTGATCAAGCCAATGATCGAGGAGAACTCGCCAACCTGCACCCGGCCGATCAAAGTCGAACGAGTACGGATACGCGGATTACCGGTCACTGCACCGAGGCGGGCATTGTCCAGCATCGGTGCCACCAGGTAGGCGCAAGTGTTGGGTGCCAACAGCGCATCACCGTCGATGCACACCAGGTATTCACTGCGCGCCGCGATGGCGCCCATGCGCAGGGCCACGGCCTTGCCCTGGTTTTCCGCCAGATGCAGCACGCGCAGGCGCGGGTCATCAGCCGCCAGTTGGTCGAGCACTTGCGCGGTGTTGTCTTTCGAGCCGTCGTTGATGGCGATGACCTCGATGTTCGGGTAATGCTGGCCCAGCGCGGCGTGTATGGTATCGGCGACGTTGTCGCCCTCGTTGAAGCACGGAATCAGAATGCTGATCAGCGGTTCCCCGGCCAGCGGCGGCGGCAGGGTGTCGTCCTTCCACGGCCAGTGACGCTCCCAGTGCAGCCAGAAATACAGGCCGCCGGCGATCCACAGCCCGGACATGAACAGCGGGTAAAAGAACACGAAGTCCATCAGGAATTGCCCGGTGACCAGGAAGATCAGGCCCAGGGGCACCCCAAGGACGATCGCCAGCACCAGCAGGGCGAGCAGTCTGTCGAGCATGTCAAGGATTCCACTTGTTGGAGAGCGCCGGCCGCACGGTTTTCACAGCGGGCTGGTCTTCGATGAAGTTGTCCGGGTAGTAGCCGAAACTGGTCACGCCTGAACGCTTGAGGCGTCCCATCCATTCGGCCAATTGTTCGCCGTCGATGTCGCTGACCGGTTTGCTGTGCCAGTCACGGGCCTGCAATTCGAACACCGTGCGCTTGAGCGCACCGGGGCGGGCCTTGACGGTCTCCACCAGGCGCTCAAGCCAGGGACCGGATTGCTCGCGGGTCTGCTTTTCCATCAACGGCATGGCCATCGGGGCCGTCCAGTTGTAGGCACCGAGGAAGTCGTCCAGGTTCTGGGCGAACCAGGCTTCGCTTTCGGGATTGAGCATCGGTTCGGCGAAAATATTGCGCGCTGTCAGCACCTGCGGGCCACGAATCGCGCGGACCTTGGCAGTGAGCTCGTGGGTGAAGTCGATCAGGTAGCGGCTCTTGAAACGGGTCCAGCGCTGCATCGCCGCTGGGTCGTCCCGCAGAGCGGCGATGGACGTCGGCAGGCCGTTGGCGGCATAGACTTTCAGGGCAGCGGGGCCGGCGTCCTCGAAGTCAGAAAACACGGCGTCGTCGTGGTACAGAACGCCGTCCACCGAACTCATCCGCGCCAGGTCTTCGTAGATTTCGCCGATGACCCGCCGCACGCTCGGATCGAAGGGCGACAAACGTACGTACTGATCCGGGTCCACACCCGTGCGGCCGGTTTCCGGGTCCCAACGTTGTACGCGGGGCAGTTTCGAATCCAGGCCAAAACTGAGCACTGGCATCCAGGCGAAGACCTTGGCGTTGGCCCGGGTTTTCAGTTGCCACGCAACCCGATCGAACAGATCGGCCCGTACCGGCAGATGACGGTTGGGAAAGTACAGCGAATGCACCAGACCATCACCTTTCGGATCGGCAAAGGCTTGCAGGAAAACGGTGTTGGCGCCCAGGTCGTAAATGCGCTGGATCAGCTTGCCGACATTGGCTTCCTGCTGCACAGGATCCGGGTCATAGACGTAATCCAGGTCGACATGGACCACCCGCAACGGGTCCATGGTCTGCACGCCGACGACGCTCTCGGCGAAGTGCGCACCATCCGGATCGGAGGCCACCAGAAAACGCGGGCCACTCATCAGGTTATTGAGGCTGTCCAGACCATCTTCCAGAGTCAGGGCCATTTGGTAGCCTTCGCTGCCAATCACCTGCAAGGCGGTGCCATCGGCGGCACCGTAGGGCCAGACCCACACGCGCGGACTGTAGCCGGTGACCTTGCGGATCTTCTCGGAAATGGCCACCACGTCCTTGCGCTGGCGAGCCTGGAAATCAGCTTCGCTTTCATAACGACCGGTGGCGGGATCGTAGCGCCGGGTCGTCGCCGCCGGTTGCAGGTTGCCTTGCGGGTTGGCCAGTACCCCTTTGTGATTGGCGTCGGTGTGGGCGGCGATTTCCACCAGGCCCGATTTCGAGACCTCGCGAATTTGCTCCCAGGTCAAAAACTCGGAGCGCTTGCGCGGCACTCCAGCGAAGTCCACCGGCTGGTTCGACGGCGTGTCGATCCAACTACCGACCGGGGCCAATAGCGCCGGCCAGTTATAGGCGCGCAGGATCGGCATGACGCGGGTGTAAAAGCTTGAGTAACCGTCGTCAAAACTCAACAACACCGCCCGCGGCGGCAGTTCCGGGCCACCGTTGCGAGCGGTGATGATCTGGTCCACGGTGACCGGCTGGTAGTTGTTTTCCCGCAGCCAAGCCAATTGCTCGATCAGGCGTTCGGTACGCACGGCCACGAGCGCCTGGTCGGGGTCGCGGTCTTCCACGTCGTGATAGGCGATGCCGAGCACATGGTTTTTCGGCCACGGGGCGTCGTTGGCCGCCAGCGGGCGCTGTGAGGGCGCTGTGAACGCCGGGGCTTGCTGGGCACAAGCGCTGATCAGCAAGACCCCCAGCAGAAGGATGAATCGCGAAATGACAGGCATCTTCAAACTCTTCTAGAAGCGGTAGGTGAGGTCGACAAGCAGGCGCAGATCGCTTTCGCGGTCGCCGTCATAGGGGCGGTTGAGCCAACTCAGTGCGGCACCTGCCTCAAGCACGTCGTTCCAGATAAAACGCTGGCCGTAGCTGAGCAGGCCCATGGCACCGGTGCTGTGGTCGCGCTGGCTGTAGGTACCGGCGCCGGCCTGGAACTGCTGACTCCACGTCGTTTCGTAGCGGCGGTACAACACATGATTGGCGCTGACGGTCGGCATGACGCTCAGATCTGACTTGGGGTTGAAGTAGGGGACTTCGTCAGAGCCGCTGTTGCGACTGGCACCCACTTCCAGGCCCAGCTCCACTTGCAGCCGCGGAGCGCTGTAAATGCCTTCGCGACCGGTGAGCAGGGTTTCGAGACGGTTGTTACCGTCACTGAAATGCGATGGGCTGACCGCCAGTTGCCACTCCCGGCTTTCGTGGGCACGCCAGCGAACGAAACCACTGCCGCCGTTGGCGCGGATACCGCTGTTGAGCGCCCGCAGCGGGGTGGCGGCCGAGAGGTAATCCAGGCTGCCACCGTACTGCCAGTGATCGTTGATGTCCCGGGCCACGGCCAGACGTGCCCCCTGCTTGTCACCGGAGCCGTAAGAGTGGTTGGAGACTTCCGCTTCCAGCGTCATGTCACGGGTGCGGCGCTCCACACCCAGACGCTGCCAGCGATGGTGGCCGGTGCCTTCTTCGAAATCGCCGGTGGCGTAACCGACGCCACCGAATAGCCGCCAGTCTTCATTGATGGGTGGGCTGTAGAGCAGCGTTTCAATGCCGAAGTCGCGACTACCGGTGACTGCACCGGCATCGCCGCTGCCGCCGCCATAACTCTTGCCGGTGTAGGCTTCGATACGCAGTTCGGCCATGTCGTGCACTTCGCGCTGGCGTTGCAGGCGTTTGACGTGGGCGTTCTCCGGGTACCGGGCGACCACGTCATCGGTCAGCGCGTCCATCTGCCGCCACTCCTGCAGATCCATGGCGGCGCGGGCCTGGGCGACTTCCAGCTCACGGTTACGCGGGGTCGTGGTCTCGACTTCCTTGAGCAGGCTTTCAGAACGTCGCGGCCATTGCCGGGCCTGGTACAGATCAGCCTGGGCCAGTCGCAACCCGATGTTGCCGGGGCCTTGATTGACCAGGGTCGCCAGACGCGTCTCGGCGGTGGGCAGGTCGGCGCCATATGTGCCGGCCTGAGCGGCGAGTTGTTGTGCGTCCATCCACTCGTCATTGGGGTTGCCGATGGGCAGCCCCTTGAGCTCGACGCGTGGTTGCTGGGATTTGGCCAAGTCTTCAGCCAGGGCACGGGCCTCTTCGGATTTTTCACTTTCCAGCAGTGCGTAGTAGAGCGCGGTGCTGTCTTCGAAGCGGTCCGCCGGATCGGCATCAGGTGCCGTCAGTACCCGGCGGTACAGATCGACGGCAATCTCCGGTTCACGCTGCTCCAGATAGGAGGACGCCACCCAGCGCAAGGCATAAGTGGGAATGGCAACCCCTTCGGCGAGCAGCCTTTGGTATTCAGCAATCACTTCAGCTCGTCGAGCACGGGCGTTCAGGGCGCCGATGCGGTCGATGCGCCAGCGCAGTACATCGTCATGAGCCTCGGCCACCGGAGTCCAGGTGGCGAGCAGTTTGTCGTAATCGGCCAGGGCGCGGTCTGCGATAACGAAGCGATCCTTCTCGCTGCGGCTCGCCATGTCCGCCAGGCGCACCCGTTCAGCCGCAACATCGCCCTCCAGTCGCCGCTGCACGCCCTGATCGATCAACCCGGGTTGCAGACGAGCCAGGCGCAAGGCCGGCTCAGGCAAGCGGGCACGTTGCAGCGCAATGATGTATTCGCGGGCGACCTCGAGATTGTTACCGGCGCGAGTAAAGGCCTGGTCGTATTCGAACAGCGCCTCGTGTGGACTGTTGGCACGGGTCAGGGCATAACCCAAGGCCAGTCGACGCGTCGGGTCCTCAGGTTTGGCTGCAACCATGGTCCTGGCACGACTGACTGCTTCGTCGGGTTTACCGGCGTCGGCCTGGGTTAAGGCCAGCCCCAGTTGCAGATGGGGATTCTGAGGTTCGACGATTAAAGCCTGGCGATAGAGCGCGGTGGCCGAGTCCCAACGCTTGAGATTGCGATAGGCACGTGCCGTTGCAGTCAGCGCCGCAACGGGCAGGTCGCGATAGCGGCCTTGGGCTTCATAGACTTTCACCACCTCGGCATCAAAACCGGCCCAGCTGGCAATCTGCAGATGGTCACTGATTTGCGCGGTGCTGGCCTGATCGACCGGGACCTGGCGCAAGGCGGACAATGCAGGCGTGTAATGGCCGGCGCGAGCGTCATGCACCATCTGGTCATAGGCGGTATCGGCAAACGCCAGCACCGGCCAGCACAATTGGCTGCACAGCGCGAGGCGAAACAACGGGCGCAAACCACATTGAATAAAGGGACCCACAGTACGCGGCATTCGTCAGCATCCTTACATGGCCAGCCGGGTCGCAGTGCCCCCTTGCCCATCAAACAGGAAGCCGGATCAAAGGAATCCAGCCAAGCTCTAATGGACCTAGTTTTGCACTCTGGAGCGGGTCGTTTTCCAAAACGCCATAATTCTTCAGAATCGATGCAGATTTTCGCGGGCAAAAAAAACCGGCCTGTGCGCAATGCACAGGCCGGGCTTTGGATGTTGCTCCAGTCGATTACTGGATGGTTACGCCGCCACCCAACTTGTTCATCACAAACGCGGTGAATTGTTCGACTGTCATCTTCTGACCGTTGAAATCAACTTGATTGTTGGCGTAGTGCAGCTTGGTGACCACATCGTTGCCTTCAAGCGTTGCCAGCTCTGTGCCCACCGCCATCGCGCTGAACATATCGCTGGTGGCAGTGGCCTGATCGGCGATCAACTTGGCGTCGGTCTGGCCTTCCATTTGCGCCTGCACGGTCAACAGATCAACCAGCATCGGCTTGGAGACTTTCAAATTGAAATCCAGCAAGGCGAGCAACTGACGACCCAGTTGATCAGGCGGCAGGTCCATGGATTGCGGCTTGGTAAGGTCGATGACCAGCGTCGCGCGGCTTTCGCCATTGGCTGTAGTGAACGACAGATTTTCCAGTGCCACTTGCGGGCCGCCGGCCAGGAGTTTTTCCAGGTCGGCCTTGACCTGCGCCTCCTCAGCCTCGCTCAGCACCAGCTCCGGCGCTGGCTCACCGGCTGCTGCCGCTTCAGCCGCCGCCTGCTCGTAGGGTTGCAGCTTGGTTTGATAGACCTGCATGAGCGACATGGTGGCCGGGATGTCCAGGTTCTTCAGGCTGACCGCCATCTGCGCAGAACCGATAGCCTTATCGTTGAAGGACAACTCACCGACCTTGTAATCAGCACGCCCCGATGCGCTGGTGCCATTTTCGGTGCTGTTGTTCTTCATTTCGAAGTTCTTCAGGCCCAAGACCGACTTCTGCTCACCAAAAGTAGTCTTGCTGTTGCTGAGCATCAAAACGTTATCACCCATGTAATAACCATAAGTGCTCTTGCTCAGGTTGCTGGCGAGCGTCAGGCCGTTGAGCTCGACTTGCACCGGCGTCTGGTCCTCAGCGACGGTGGTCAGCTTGAAGCTGTCCATATAACCGTCAGCCTTGATTTTCTCTGCCTGGGCGCTGGAGGCCAGGTCGATCTTCAGACCAGAGAAACTGAGCTCGGACTGTTCATCCAGCTTGGTGTCCAGGGGCAGCAACTCGAACGTGCCGTGGGTCGACTGGTCGTAGCCCAGGTTGACCACACCTTTGAGCGGCGACTTGTCCTTGGCAGCGACGAACCATTTCTCGGTCAACGGCGTGCGTTCAAGTTCGGTGTGGCTGGTAGCCATGACCGGCAACCATTTGAGCGTCATCAGGCGCGAGAACGGCAGCGGGCCATGTTCGATGTTGTCGACGAACAGCAATTCAACCGGTTCATCACCAAACATCTCGCCTTCACCTTTGAGGCGATAATGGGCGGTGCTGCTGAAAGTCCCACGGTCCAATGACACCAGCTCGATCGAAGCCGTGCCATTTGACCCAGCCAGGGCCGTTTGCATTTGCTTGTTGCTGTCGGCAATGGCGGTTTGCAGCACTCCTTCGAGTTTCGTTCCGGTGTACCAGGCGCCACCCGCGCTGATTGCACCGACGACCACAACGATTCCCAGAAGTACGCTTGCTGATTTATTCATGAGTGATCCGATCATATCCATGGTTGAAAAAGCCGTCGTCTTCCCTGACACCGCTAAGGGTGTGGCTCGACGCCGCGAAGTGGAGGGAGATTACCATCAGGCATGCCAACGGGCCCAATGTTTAAAGGGGGGAAGCGTTTTCTTGAGAGAGGGTCTACGAATATTGAACTTCAATCTCATCGAGTTGATGGTCGAACGTCTTCAGCCGTGCCGTCCAGGTGTACACCAACACTTCGAAATCACGATTGATCACCGTCGCGCCCGATGAGTCCGCGCGAGGATCGCAGAAGTCCAGTTGATAGCGCTCCCGCGCCATAGCGTTAGCGACGTCGCAGAGCTCACGAGCGTTGTTCAGCCAATGCCAGTCGTCTTCGGCGACCTGTTTGTCCAGTGCCGCACATTGGGTCTTCAAGGCCTCGAGACTTTTTTCCAATGGAGTACCGGTGAGTTCACCCATGACTTCCTGGAATGTGCGGCCAGGCTGCCAGTAACTGCCCCAGAAATAACGATCGAAGACCGTTTCGACCCGGCGTAATGCAACCTTGGTATCCCAGATCAGCACCAGAGTCTTACCCTGCTCAAGATGCTTTTTTTTGATGCGTTGCCCTTGGAGCGATGCCCAGGCCACGATTGCGATGGATATCACACCGATCAGCGCAGCCGCGCTATCGAGGAAGATCAGTGCTTTGTCGATCTGGTGAGTCAGCATGACGCCATAGAAATAAGTGGCCGAAAGCAACACCAACGCTGCGAGGGCGCACCAGAAGCCAGGAGCATAAGGGTTTTTCATTATTGGAATCCCCATGACCAGTGACATCGCGGGCCATTTTTCAGATGCCCCGACTATCACAGCATAGCAATGGCCACAGGGTTTGCCGTGTGTGGACAGCAATCATGAGGGGCGATCCGATTACCGGCCCAAAACGACAGAACCCCTGTCTGCATCAGCAGACAGGGGTTCTGGGAATTCAATCTTGACGATGACCTACTCTCACATGGGGAAACCCCACACTACCATCGGCGATGCATCGTTTCACTGCTGAGTTCGGGATGGGATCAGGTGGTTCCAATGCTCTATGGTCGTCAAGAAATTCTGTGACCGGCCCGTTCAACAGCAACGTGCCAGCGAAAATCGATAACTTCTACT
>NZ_CAAKGZ010000041.1:0-108410 GCF_901007645.1 Pseudomonas sp. FG-3G | reverse complement strand
GTCCAGAATTTGCCGTCAACACTTAATTTCGTTTTTCTATCAATAAGTTGCAGGGCATTCGAAAAAGCCACCGTGCCCCTCAAAAAGCCTCTTCTATATAGCAGAGAGAATCAGAGCACCCCAGCCTCTCTCAACCCCGTCACCATCGCCTCATCCAACCCCAATACTCGCTGCAGGACATCCCGCGTGTGCTCCCCTAATAAAGGAGGCGCATTGCGATATTCCACCGGGGTCGCGGACAGCCGGATCGGGTTGGCAACCTGCGGCACTTTACCCGCCAGTGCATGAGGCAACTCCATCGCCAGCCCACGCGCCTGGACCTGAGGATCAGCAAACACCTGGGACAAATCGTTGATCGGCCCACAGGGGACACCAGCCTGCTCCAACTGAGCGACCCATTCGGCAGTGGTCTTGAATACCGTCGCCTGGCGAATCAAAGGTATCAATACTGCACGGTTCGCCACCCGCAACTTGTTTGTCGCAAAACGAGGGTCATCAGCCCACTGCGGCTGACCCGCGACCTCGGCGAACTTTCGGAACTGACCGTCATTGCCCACCGTAAGGATGAAGTCACCGTCCGCCGTAGGAAAATCCTGATAAGGCACTATGTTCGGATGAGCGTTCCCCAACCGCTTCGGCGCGTTACCCGTAGTCAGATAATTCATCGCCTGGTTCGCCAGGCAAGCCACTTGAACGTCCAGCAAGGCCATGTCGATATGCTGCCCGCCGCCGGCATGATCGCGGTGAGCCAACGCTGCCAGGATGGCCACGGCCGAATAGACACCGGTCAGGATATCCGTCAGCGCCACCCCTACCTTCACCGGGCCCGCCCCCGCATCACCTTCAGGCCGGCCGGTGAGACTCATCAAGCCCCCCAACCCCTGGATCATGAAGTCATATCCGGCGCGCTTGGCGTAAGGACCGGTTTGACCAAACCCGGTAATCGAGCAATAGATCAGTTGTGGGTTGATCTCCTTCAGCGAGTCGTAGTCCAGGCCATAGGCCGCCAGCCCACCTACCTTGAAGTTCTCAATCAGAATGTCGGACTTGGCCGCCAACTCCCGCACCAACCTTTGCCCCTCGGGGTGCGTGAAATCGATGGTCACCGATTGCTTGTTGCGATTGGCCGACAAGTAATAGGCCGCCTCGGTCGTATTCTCGCCAGACGCATCCTTCAGGAACGGCGGCCCCCAGGCGCGCGTATCGTCACCACCACCCGGCCGCTCGACCTTGATGACCTCAGCTCCCAGGTCCGCCAGGATCTGACCAGCCCACGGGCCGGCCAGCACCCTCGATAAATCCAGTACCCGCAGATGCGAAAGCGCGCCCATGCCGTTCCCCCTATTAATAGAACGCCTGGATACCGGTTTGCGCACGCCCCAGGATCAGTGCATGAACGTCATGAGTACCTTCGTAAGTGTTCACCACTTCCAGGTTCACGAGATGGCGAGCGATGCCGAACTCATCGGAGATGCCATTGCCGCCCAGCATGTCCCGCGCCATGCGAGCAATATCCAGGGACTTGCCGCAGGAGTTGCGCTTCATGATCGATGTGATTTCAACAGCGGCCGTACCCTCATCCTTCATACGCCCCAGACGCAGGCATCCTTGTAGGGCAAGGGTGATTTCAGTCTGCATGTCGGCCAGCTTTTTCTGGATCAACTGAGTGGCAGCCAAAGGACGACCAAACTGCTGCCGATCCAGGGTGTACTGGCGGGCGGTGTGCCAGCAGAATTCGGCGGCACCCAAGGCCCCCCAGGAGATGCCATAGCGAGCCGAGTTCAGACAGGTAAAAGGCCCTTTCAGCCCACGCACATCCGGAAAGATGTTTTCTTCTGGAACGAAGACGTTATCCATGACGATCTCGCCAGTGATCGAAGCGCGCAGACCGACCTTGCCGTGAATCGCCGGTGCACTCAGGCCTTTCCAGCCTTTCTCGAGAACAAAGCCGCGGATATCACCGGCGTCATCCTTACCCCAGACGACAAATACATCGGCAATCGGGCTGTTGGTGATCCACATCTTGCTACCCGTCAGGCTGTAGCCGCCTTCCACTTTACGCGCACGGGTAATCATCGCTCCCGGGTCGGAACCGTGGTTCGGCTCTGTCAGACCAAAGCAGCCGATCCACTCGCCGGAAGCCAGCTTCGGCAGGTACTTCTGCTTTTGAGCTTCGGTACCGAACTCATTGATCGGCACCATGACCAACGAGGACTGCACGCTCATCATCGAGCGATAACCTGAATCAACGCGTTCCACTTCACGAGCGATCAAGCCATAGCTGACGTAGTTCAAGCCGCTGCCGCCGTACTGTTCAGGAATGGTTGCGCCCAACAAGCCGACCTCACCCATCTCACGAAAAATCGCCGGGTCGGTTTTTTCATGACGGAACGCTTCCAACACCCGCGGCGCGAGCTTCTGTTGGGCGAACTGCTCGGCAGTGTCGCGAATCATGCGTTCTTCTTCGGTGAGTTGCTGGTCCAACAACAATGGATCAATCCAGTTGAAACTCGCTTTACCGGCCATGAAAGAATCCTCGCCAATCAGATTAAAAATCGTGGATTGATCCTAGGCGCGCTTTCCTATCAGAGCAAACGAGGATTACGCACGCTCTTGTGCTAATTTCTCACTCCGTAAACGCCCTGAACCCCGTTTACGATCCTGACGAGTGAGGTTGATGTACATGCGCAGAAAAATCCCCAGCACCGCCGCCCTGGTCAGCTTCGAGGCCGCCGCACGTCATGAGAGCTTCACCAAGGCCGCACAGGAGCTTTCCCTCACACAGGGTGCTATTTGTCGACAGATCGCCAGCCTGGAGGACTTCCTCGGTGTGGAGTTGTTCCGACGCTCACGGCGGGGAGTCAAACTGACAGAGGCCGGACTCTCCTACAGCCGCCGCGTTGCCACTCAACTGGACGCCGTGGAGCGCGATACTCTTTCAGTGATGGGGCATACCGGCGCCAACGTGATAGAGCTGGCAGTGGTTCCGACGTTTGGTACTCAATGGCTGCTACCGCGCCTCAAGGACTTCCAACAGCAGCATCCAGAAGTCACGGTCAATCTGACCAATCGCACGCGGCCGTTTCTCTTTGCGGATACGGATTTTGACGCAGCCATTTATTTCGGCGATGCGGACTGGTCCGGTACCGAATCCCACAAGCTGATGGGAGAAAACCCGATGCCCGTGTGCAGCCCTACCTTACTGGGCAACCGGAACAGCCTGACACCGCAAGCCATCGCCGAACTGCCCCTACTTCAGCAAACCACCCGCCCGTATGCGTGGCGCCAGTGGTTCAACGCTCAAAACCTCAATATCGCGCGAGACCTGACAGGCCCGCGTTATGAACTATTCTCCATGCTTGCCCAAGCGGCGATGCATGACATGGGAATCGCCTTGATTCCACCTTTTTTGATACAGCGCGAGCTGGCCGAGAAACGATTGGTCGTTGCCAATCGAAATGCCTTGTCGAGCATCAAGGCCTACTACCTGATGATCCCCGAACGAAAGGTCGAATCGGCCTCTCTGAGGGCTTTTCGCGATTGGCTGGTTAATCAAGCTAGTAGCTACAGCCTTGATTAACAAGGAAAAAATCTATATCCGACTCCGGTAGTAAGCTAATCAAAAGCGCTACAGATATAAATTTATGTCGCATACAGTCAATCTGTTACGAAATCAGTATCGTAGTCTCATAACCGTTCAAATACGTGGCTTTGAGCCACGTTACGCAGCTCATCAGGGTTCATTCACGTCGCCAATGGAAAAATCGTCAAATTTGGCCTGAAACCCTGGAAAGCCCAGCCTACAAGGGATATATGCCGATCGTTGCGACATTCGGTCACAGGGTGACTTGTAGTTAATTTTCCGTCACCCGTCATAATCCCTTGAAGGGCTGAATTTTCGCCTGCAAAATGCCGCGCCCCGCCTGATTCGGCGGGATCGTGCTGATCGGCCGCCCCAGCCGCACCATCCGAAGTGCCTGGGTTTACTCAATAAGATCACGCAGGAGATTTGACGTGCACATTGGTGTTCCTCTCGAAACCCAGACGGGTGAAACGCGGGTTGCTGCAACCCCGGAAACCATCAAGAAGCTGATCGGCCAAGGCCATAAGGTCACTGTTCAAAGCGGCGCCGGCACCAAGGCCAGCGTTATCGACAGTGCCTATGAAGCAGCGGGCGCCACCATTGGCAGCGCCAGTGATGCTTTCGGGGCCGAACTGATTCTCAAGGTGGTCGCCCCCAGCGACAGCGAACTGACGCTGATCAAGAGCGGTACCGTTCTGGTGGGCATGCTCAATCCGTTCAATAACGAAACCATTGCCAAGCTGGCCGAACGCGGCATTACTGCTTTCGCCCTTGAGGCCGCGCCACGTACCTCCCGCGCCCAGAGCCTGGATGTGCTGTCGTCTCAAGCGAACATTGCCGGCTACAAGGCCGTGCTGCTGGCCGCCCACCATTACCCACGCTTCATGCCGATGCTGATGACCGCCGCGGGTACCGTGAAAGCGGCGCGGGTGCTGATTCTCGGTGCTGGCGTGGCTGGGTTGCAGGCGATTGCCACGGCCAAGCGCCTGGGTGCGGTGATCGAGGCGTCGGACGTGCGTCCGGCAGTGAAGGAACAAATCGAATCCCTCGGCGCCAAGTTCGTCGATGTACCTTACGAAACCGACGAAGAGCGTGAATGCGCCGTCGGCGTTGGCGGCTACGCCCGACCCATGCCCGCCAGCTGGATGCAGCGCCAGGCCCAGGCCGTGCACGAGCGCGCCAAGCAGGCTGACATCGTCATCACCACCGCATTGATTCCGGGCCGCAAGGCACCGACTTTGCTCAGTGCCGAAACCGTCGCACAGATGAAACCCGGCTCGGTGGTCATTGACCTCGCGGCAGCCCAGGGCGGTAACTGCCCGCTGACCGTGGCCGATCAGGTGGTGATCGAAAATGGCGTGACCATTTGCGGTCCGACCAACCTGGCCGGCGAAGTCGCGGCAGACGCTTCGGCGCTGTACGCCCGTAACCTGCTGGACTTCCTGAAGCTGGTCTTCACCAAGGAAGGTCAGTTCGACGTGAACCTGGAAGACGACATCGTCGCCGCGTGCCTGATGTGCCGCGACGGCCAAGTCATCCGCAAAAACGCCTAAGCAGGGATTCAGACAATGGAAGAGCTTATCTCCCCCGGTATCTACAACCTGATCATCTTTGTGCTGGCGATTTATGTCGGTTACCACGTGGTCTGGAACGTAACGCCCGCGCTGCACACACCGCTGATGGCGGTGACCAATGCCATTTCGGCCATTGTGATCGTCGGCGCCATGCTTGCCGCCGCACTGACCGTGACCCCGCTGGGCAAGACCATGGGCACCCTCGCCGTGGCCCTGGCCGCAGTGAACGTGTTCGGCGGCTTCCTGGTGACGCGCCGCATGCTTGAGATGTTCAAGAAAAAAGCCCCGAAAGCCGTAAAAGAAGAGGCGCCCAAGTAATGAGCATGAACCTGGTAACGACGCTCTACCTGATCGCGTCGATCTGCTTCATCCAGGCCCTCAAAGGCCTGTCGCACCCCACTACATCTCGCCGAGGCAACCTGTTCGGCATGCTCGGCATGGCGCTGGCGGTGCTCACTACCGTGGGTCTCATCTATAAGTTGGGCGCCGAGCTGGCTACCGCAGGCATCGGCTATGTGATCGTCGGTCTGCTGGTCGGCGGCACTGCCGGGTCAATCATGGCCAAGCGCGTCGAGATGACCAAGATGCCCGAGCTGGTGGCGTTCATGCACAGCATGATCGGCCTGGCCGCGGTATTTATCGCCATCGCCGCCGTGGTCGAGCCGCAGTCCCTGGGCATCGTCAAGCAACTAGGGGATTCAATTCCGGCCGGTAACCGTCTGGAGCTGTTCCTTGGGGCCGCCATCGGTGCAATCACCTTCTCCGGTTCGGTGATCGCCTTCGGCAAGCTGTCGGGCAAGTACAAGTTCCGCCTGTTCCAGGGCGCACCGGTACAGTTTGGCGGCCAGCACAAGCTCAACCTGATCCTGGGCCTGGCAACACTGGGTCTGGGCCTGATGTTCATGTTCACCGGCAACCTCGGGGCATTCGCCCTGATGCTGGCCCTGGCGTTTGTGTTGGGCGTGCTGATCATCATCCCGATCGGCGGTGCCGACATGCCGGTGGTGGTGTCGATGCTCAACAGCTATTCCGGCTGGGCTGCAGCGGGTATCGGCTTCTCGCTGAACAACTCGATGCTGATCATCGCTGGCTCCCTGGTGGGTTCCAGCGGTGCGATCCTCTCGTACATCATGTGCAAGGCGATGAACCGTTCGTTCTTCAACGTGCTGCTCGGCGGTTTCGGCAACACGGCGGATGCCGCTGGCCCGGCAGGCTCCAAAGAAGCCCGTCCGGTGAAATCCGGCTCGGCTGACGACGCCACCTTCCTGCTGACCAATGCCGATACCGTGATCATCGTGCCGGGCTATGGCCTGGCGGTGGCACGGGCGCAGCACGCGCTGAAAGAGCTGACCGAGAAGCTGACCCATCACGGCGTGACCGTCAAATACGCGATCCACCCAGTGGCCGGTCGTATGCCCGGGCACATGAACGTATTGCTGGCCGAGGCCGAAGTGCCTTACGACCAGGTGTTCGAGATGGAAGACATCAACTCCGAGTTCGGCCAGGCCGACGTGGTGCTGGTACTGGGTGCCAACGACGTGGTCAACCCGGCGGCGAAGAACGATCCGAAGTCGCCGATTGCCGGCATGCCGATCCTCGAAGCCTTCAAGGCCAAGACCATCATCGTCAACAAGCGCTCGATGGCCAGCGGTTACGCCGGCCTGGACAACGAGCTGTTCTACCTCGACAAGACCATGATGGTGTTCGGTGACGCCAAGAAGGTTATCGAAGACATGGTCAAAGCGGTGGAATAACGCTCACTGCTTCGCCACTAACGCCCCGACTTGTCGGGGCGTTTTGATTTGTATCAAGGCCGAACGTTACCGATCCGGTAATAATGTTTTGCCTGAAACGCCCGTAATAGACGCCTTAAATGCGACTTTTGTAGCGGGTCGGGCACGGCGCGAATTCACTAGACTGCGCATCCAGCTTCCAGCCCGAGATAACCACCCATGTACCGTGATCGCATCCGCCTGCCTTCGTTGTTGAACAAAGTGATGAGCGCTGCCGAAGCAGCCTTGCTGATTCAGGACGGCATGACCGTCGGCATGAGCGGTTTCACCCGCGCCGGAGAAGCGAAAGCAGTGCCCCACGCCCTGGCTGAGCGCGCCAAGGTCACGCCACTGAAAATCAGTCTTATGACCGGTGCGAGCCTGGGGAACGACCTCGACAAGGAACTCACCGAAGCCGGCGTACTCGCCCGGCGCATGCCATTCCAGGTCGACAGCACGTTGCGCAAGGCCATCAACGCTGGCGAGGTGATGTTCATCGACCAGCACCTGTCGGAAACCGTCGAGCAATTGCGTAACGCCCAGCTCAAGTTGCCGGACATTGCAGTGATCGAAGCCGTGGCCATTACCGAGCAAGGCCATATCGTGCCCACCACCTCGGTGGGCAACTCGGCCAGCTTCGCTATTTTCGCCAGGCAGGTCATTGTTGAAATCAACCTGGCCCACAACCCTGATCTGGAAGGGTTGCATGACATCTATATCCCGACCTATCGCCCGACCCGCACACCGATTCCCTTGGTGAAGGTCGACGACCGTATCGGCAGCACCGCCATCCCGATACCGCCGGAAAAAATCGCCGCCATTGTCATCACCAATCAGCCGGATTCGCCTTCGACAGTCATGCCGCCGGACAGCGACACCCAGGCCATTGCCGATCATTTGATCGGCTTCTTCAAACAGGAAGTCGCCGCCGGGCGCATGACCAATAAACTCGGTCCATTACAGGCCGGGATCGGCAACATCGCCAATGCCGTGATGTGCGGGCTGATCGACTCCCCATTCGAAGACTTGACCATGTATTCAGAGGTCCTGCAGGACTCTACATTCGACCTTATCGACGCCGGCAAACTGAGCTTCGCCTCTGGCAGCTCCATTACGCTGTCGGGCCGGCGCAATGCCGACGTATTCGGCAATCTGGAGAAGTACAAGGACAAGCTGGTCCTGCGCCCCCAGGAAATTTCCAACCACCCCGAGGTGGTACGCCGCCTGGGCATCATCGCCATCAATACGGCACTGGAGTTCGACCTCTACGGCAACGTCAACTCCACCCATGTCTGCGGCACGCGGATGATGAATGGGATAGGCGGCTCGGGGGACTTTGCGCGTAATGCGCATCTGGCGATTTTCGTCACCAAGTCGATCGCCAAGGGCGGCGCAATTTCCAGTGTCGTGCCAATGGTCAGCCATGTGGACCATACCGAGCACGATGTCGACATCCTGGTGACGGAGATCGGCCTGGCCGACCTGCGTGGCCTGGCGCCAAGGGAGCGGGCGCGGGTGGTCATCGACAATTGCGTGCATCCGGCCTATCGCCAGGCATTGAACGAGTATTTTGAAGCGGCGTGCGCCTTGGGCGGACATACACCGCACATCCTGCGCGATGCACTGAGTTGGCACCTGAATCTGGAAGAGACCGGGCAGATGCTGGCGGTTTAATACAGCTGGATCACCCGGGCAACAAATACAGTTTTCACTGGCCATCGCTTTCAACCCACAAACCACAAAAACTGTACTACTGTACCTGTGATTTCCTACAGCAAACTCCTACGCATCTCTGCTTTCACAGCAAAAATGCACATAAATAGTGCGCACAGGTACAGTTGCCTCAATATTGACCAGTACACCACTGTTTAACAGTTAACTGGTCTCTCACATTACAGGTGAACTGTATCTAGAGAGACTGGCCAAACGAGAGGATCATGGGCACCAGTTAAACCACTACCTAATCCCGCCATAAGCGGAAGGATGTCAACCATGGAACGTACACTCAGTTCCGAGCTGTTCTTCGAAGACAAAGCTGAAAAAAACCAGGCTTCCCTGCCTCTTCGCGTTATCGCTAACCTGATGTTGTGGCAGCGCCGCATCGCCAGCCGCCACCAACTGGCCCGTCTGGATGCACGCCTGCTGGCTGACGCCGGTATCAGCGAAGCACAACGCTACGAAGAGCTGAGCAAGCCGTTCTGGCGCTAACTCAGCGTCGCTGGCCCTGACCCATCGGGTCCACCGCCAGCACCGAATTAAACAAACAAGACCCGTCGCGGGAAACCGCGACGGGTCTTGTCGTTTCAGAGGCCTGGTTTTGCCAAAAACCACGCACCTGCACAGTTAAGAATAGCTAGAAAATAACCAGTACAGTTTTATCGAGCTGTTGTAGAAGCGTGGAAATTGCCAATGGCCAAGCTGTCATCCACCTCGTTCTGACCTAATATCGAAACGAACGTGGCGAAGCGGGTCGAGCATGCGTCTTCTCTTCCAGCTACACGCACCGGCACCACTTCATTATTCAAGGAGTTTCATCATGATCCGTCTTCGTCTGCTCAGCGCCGCCGCCCTGCTGGCCGTAGCCGCACACTCCAATGCCAGTAGTTTTATCGTCACCACCGACTCCCTCGTGGGTGCGCTCAAGGCCACTTCCGACGCAACGTCCGATATCACTTCGTCGTTTCGCGACGACAAAATTGTCCTGGCCGCTCGTGACGATGCTGCCAGTTTCGTCGCCACTAACGGCGCCATCCGTGGTGTGAAACTGGAAAGCGCTCTGGATTACATCCGTCAGCAGGCACCGCAGTTGAACGCCTCCGACGCGCAGCTGGCCCAAGCCATCCTGGTGATCTGATTCCAGACATGAAACATCGGGACGCCAATGGTGTTCCGATGTTTCAGCGCTGGCTCTGGCGCAGTGGTTTGCGCTAGCCTTCGGACTCACCATCAACAGTCGAGTCCCATGCGTTTCTACTCAGATCTGTCCCTCGCTTTTTTCTGCAGCGCTTTATGCTGGTCCGTTCCGGCCCATGCTTTCGATGTCTCCACCCAGCAAGTCGTGATCAGCGGCTATGCCACGAGCATGGTGACCTCCGCGCCCTTCGACCATAAACTGATCGCCGCCGCCCACGATGACGCTGCGGCATTCGTTGCCAGCGATGGGCAGTTGAGAGGTGCGCAACTGGAGTCGGCCCTGGATTATCTACACCGGACCCAACCAAAACTTCACGTCAGCGACCTTGAACTGGCACAGGCAATTCTCGTCCAATAGTTATCTTTATTCTTCGGAGTCGTTCCATGCGTAGCCCGCTGATTGCTGCCACCCTAGGCCTGCTGGTGTTGGCCGATGTGGCCCAGGCACAAACCCTGGTAGCCACCAGTAACATCGTCGTTCGCGCCTCCCAGCGCACGATCGATTTCACCTCCGACACCACCACATCCATCCGTGACTCGAAAATCGTTCGTGAAGCCCATGACGATGCGGCCAGTTTCGTCGCCAGTAACGGGGAAATTCGTGGCGCTCACCTCGAGGCCGCCTTCGACACCTTGCGCACCCGCGTACCGGAAGCCCGCGACGCCAGTGACCAGGTTCTCGCCGAAGCCATCCTCGCATTGTGAGGCCGTTCGCCGTCTGGCTGACGGCCGGGGTCGTGCTGCTCTTGAGCAGCACCGCCCAGGCCGGCCTGCAACTGCACCTTAACGACGAAGGACTGACCCCGGCGCAACAGCAGGCCAGCCAGGCGCTGCTCGATGAAGCGATGCAGGCCCTGCCGCCGCGATTCATCGAACAGCTGGACCGACGCATCAATGTGGGCTGGACCGACCGGATGCCCGCCAACGCCTACGGCCAGGCCTCGCTGGTGTCGCAGTTGGACCTCAATCGCAACCTGCTCGACAGCCTCACCGACGGCAGTGCCGCCACGCAAAAGACCCATCGGCCCCACGGCACCGTGCGGCGGGAAATGCTCGCCACGGTCCTGCATGAACTGACCCACATTTATGATCGCTCGCGTTTATGGCCAAACGCCGAACGCGCGCTGATCCAACGCTGCACCCGACGCACCAGCAGCGCCGGGCTGATCGGCCTTCCCGATGAATGCCGGGGCCAGAACGACCGCCGCTTCACCCTCAGTGATGATCCCCGCTTGCTGGACCTCGCCGGCTGGCCGCAATACGTCGGCCGTCGTGGTGAACGGGAACAGCATAATCGCCAGGTCGCCCGCAGCCCGGACATCTACGAAACGAGCAGCCCCAAGGAGTTCGTCGCGGTCAACATGGAGTACTTTCTCCTGGACCCGAGTTACGCCTGCCGACGGCCAGCACTGTATCGCTATTATCAGGAACACTTTGGCTGGGCCCCCGCCGCCAAGAATACCTGCGCCCCGTCATTCGCGTTCCTCAACGCCGGCAACGACTTTGCCAAGACGCCACTGGGCAAGGTTGATCCAGAGCGGGTCTACGCCATCGATTACCTCTTGGCCGAAGCCAACCAGAACTGGGTCAGCCGCTGGGGCCACAGCATGCTGCGGCTGGTGATCTGCGCGCCGGACCGCCCCCGTGGGCCGGATTGCCGTCTGGATCTGGATCAACACCTGGTGCTGTCATACCGCGCCTTCGTGGGCGATGTGCAGCTGTCGAGCTGGGATGGCCTGGTGGGCAAATACCCGTCGCGCCTGTTCGTACTGCCGCTGGCCCAGGTCATCGATGAATACACCAAGACCGAACTGCGCAGCCTGGCCTCGGTGCCGCTGAACCTGACACGGTCCGAGATCGAGGAAACGGTTGAACACGCCGCCGAAATGCACTGGAGCTATGACGGCAACTATTACTTCCTGTCCAACAATTGCGCGGTGGAAAGCCTGAAATTGCTGCGCAGCGGCAGCAACAATGCGCAGCTCAAGGGGTTGGACAGCATCATGCCCAACGGTTTGCTGGAAGTGCTCAAGGGGCGAGGTCTGGCGGATACCAGCGTGCTCGATGATCCCAAGGAGGCCTTGCGCCTGGGTTACCGCTTCGACTCTTTCCGCGAGCGGTACCAGGCCATGTTCGAGGTGTTGAAGAAACACTTGCCGATCAAGCAACAAAACGTGGAAGACTGGCTGGCCCTGAGCGCCGCAGAACGCCGGCCATGGTTTGAACGGGCCGACCTGCGCACCAGCGCGGCGTTACTCCTGCTGGAACAGGCCAGCTATCGCCGACAACTGTTATTGGCCCAGGATGAGGTCAAGCAGCGCTACCTCGGTGCCCGTGAATTACAGAACGGCGGCATGGAAAGGGCCAACGCAACACTGCAACAGATCCTCGCCAACAGCGGTTTCCTGAGCCGCCCCGCCGAGTTGCTGGGCAGCAGCGGTTACGGGCTACCGCAGCCCAGCGAATGGCAGCGACTTGAATCCGAAAGCAGCTTGCGTCAGAAACAGCTTCAAACACTGACAGGGGATTTGGATAAGGAAGTCAGGGCCTTGCTTGAGCCAAGCCGCGCGGCAGAAATCAGTGCCAGTGAGGCTAACGTCAAAGAGATAGGCGAGCATTTGCGTAAGCTGCACAAGGCGGGTGGCGGGTTGGAGTTGCCTTGAAGCCACAAAGGGGTTCAGAACCGAGTTCTGAACCCCTTTTTTATTACTGGCAGACTCAATCATGCAATTAGCTAATCCGCGCCTTACGCACCCCATCAGCCAGGGCAGCACATAGGCTCAAGACCCCATCAATCGCCTGCTCCGGCGTCTCAGCGCTGGCGATATGGTCGATCAGGGCCGAACCGACCACAACCCCGTCGGCCAACCGTGCGATGGCCGCAGCTTGTTCCGGCGTGCGAATGCCGAAACCAATGCTGATCGGCAGATCGGTGTGACGACGCAGACGCGTCACGGCTTCTTCCACATGTTCCAGCGTCGCGGCGCCGGCGCCGGTCACGCCGGCCACCGAGACGTAATACACAAAGCCAGAACTGCCGTTGAGCACGGTCGGCAAACGCACATCATCGGTGGTCGGCGTGGTCAGGCGAATGAAGTCCAGACCGGCGGCCTGGGCCGGCTCGCACAGCTCACTGTTGTGCTCAGGTGGCATGTCCACCACGATCAGCCCGTCCACGCCAGAGTCCAGCGCTTCGCCAATGAAACGCTGCACGCCGTAGCGATGGATAGGATTGAAGTACCCCATCAGCACCAGCGGCGTATCGCTATTGTCTTCACGGAACTCGCGAACCATCTGCAGGGTTTTCGCCAGATTCTGCTGTGCGCCCAAGGCGCGGATGTTCGCCAATTGGATCGCCGGACCGTCGGCCATCGGGTCGGTGAACGGCATGCCCAGCTCAATCACGTCAGCACCCGCCGCCGGCAGGCCCTTGAGGATCGCCAGCGAAGTGTCGTAGTCCGGGTCGCCAGCGGTCACGAAAGTCACTAGGGCGGCGCGGTTCTGTTCTTTGAGTTCGGCAAAACGAGTTTGCAGGCGGCTCATCAGTGTTTCTCCTGCTGGGACTGTTCCATGTGGTGCATTACGGTTTGCATGTCTTTGTCGCCACGGCCGGACAGGTTGACCACCATCAGGTGATCCTTGGGCAGGTTCGGGGCACGCTTGAACACTTCAGCCAGGGCGTGAGCGCTTTCCAGGGCAGGAATGATTCCCTCCAGGCGACAGCATTTGTGAAAGGCTTCCAAGGCTTCGGCGTCGGTGACCGAGGTGTACTGGACACGGCCAATGTCGTGCAACCAGGCGTGTTCAGGGCCGATGCCCGGGTAATCGAGGCCAGCGGAAATCGAATGGGCATCGATGATCTGGCCGTCATCGTCCTGCAACAGGAAGGTGCGGTTGCCGTGCAATACACCGGGGACGCCGCCGTTCAGGCTGGCAGCATGCTTGCCGGTCTCGATACCGTAGCCGGCGGCTTCGACGCCGATGATGTCCACGCTCTTGTCGTCCAGGAACGGATGGAACAGGCCCATGGCGTTGGAACCGCCGCCGATGCACGCCACCAGGCTGTCGGGCAAACGACCTTCCTGGGCTTGCAACTGATCGCGGGTTTCCTTGCCAATCACTGCTTGGAAGTCGCGGACCATGGCCGGGTACGGGTGCGGGCCGGCCACGGTGCCGATCAGGTAGAACGTGCTGTCAACGTTGGTCACCCAGTCGCGCAGCGCCTCGTTCATAGCATCCTTGAGGGTACCGGTGCCGGCGACCACTGGGATGACTTCGGCACCGAGCAGCTTCATGCGGAACACGTTGGCCTGCTGGCGCTCGATGTCGGTGGTCCCCATGTAGATCACGCAATCCAGACCGAAACGTGCGGCCACGGTCGCCGTGGCCACGCCGTGCATGCCGGCGCCGGTCTCGGCAATGATGCGTTTCTTGCCCATGCGCCGCGCCAGCAGGATCTGGCCGATGCAGTTGTTGATCTTGTGCGCGCCAGTGTGGTTCAGCTCTTCGCGCTTGAGGTAGATCTTGGCGCCGCCGCAGTATTCGGTCAGGCGCTCAGCGAAATACAGAGGGCTTGGGCGTCCGACGTAGTCACGCTGGAAGTAGGCCAGTTCCTCAATGAACGCCGGATCTTCCTTCGCCGCTTCGTATTCGCGGGCCAGATCGAGGATCAGCGGCATCAGGGTTTCGGCCACATAACGACCGCCGAATGCACCGAACAGGCCGTTGGCGTCCGGGCCACTGCGCAGGTTGAAAGGGGTTGTAGGCTGGGTCATCGGGGGCTCCAGGCGAATGCGTAGAAAGACAATGAGGTTCACTCTACCCCTGACATCCCGCGCTGAAAACCGATAAGATCGCCGCAACCTGTCAGGAAAACTCACAGATAAAATGAGCCATGACCTTCCCCCGCTCAACGCCTTGCGCGCCTTCGAAGCCACTGCCCGCCTGAACAGCGTCAGTCAGGCGGCCGAACAGCTGCATGTCACCCATGGTGCAGTTAGCCGACAGTTGAAGGTGCTGGAAGAACACTTGGGCGTCAGCCTGTTCATCAAGGAGGGACGCGGCCTTAAACTCACAGATGCAGGCATGCGTCTGCGCGACGCCAGCGCCGAGGCGTTCGAGCGATTACGCACCGTCTGTGCGCAGCTGACGCAAAGCACGGCAGATGCACCATTCGTATTGGGCTGTTCCGGTAGTCTGCTGGCGCGCTGGTTCATTCCTCGCCTGGGCCGGCTCAACGCCGACCTGCCGGATCTGCGTTTGCATCTCTCCGCTGGCGAAGGCGACCTGGACCCGAGGCGACCGGGGCTTGACGCGTTGCTGGTATTCGCAGAACCGCCGTGGCCGGCAGACATGCAGGTCTATGAACTGGTCAGCGAGCGGATCGGTCCGGTCATGAGCCCTCATTACGCCGGTTTCGCCCGCCTGCAAAACGCCCCGCCAAGTGCAATCCTGGGCGAGGCGCTGCTGCATACCACCTCTCGTCCCCAGGCGTGGCCCACTTGGGCACGGCAAAACGCCCTTGAACCCAAGGCGCTGAAGTTCGGGCAGGGTTTCGAGCATTTGTATTACTTGCTGGAGGCGGCCGTGGCGGGGCTCGGGGTGGCCATCGCACCCGAACCGCTGGTCGCCGAGGATGTGCGCGCCGGGCGCCTTGTCGCGCCGTGGGGCTTTGACGAAACCCCGGCGCGACTGGCGTTGTGGCTACCCAAGCGCGCCGCGGACGGGCGCGCTCGGCAATTGGCGCAATGGCTCAGGCATGAGCTGAACCAGCCGACTCAGTCGCCGCGCTTGCACAGCAAATAAGCCGCCAACAAACCCAGGGCCCCGACCGCGACGCCAGCGGTGGTCCAGGGATGCTCCTGAGCGTAATCACGGGTGGCGATTCCGGTTTCACGGGTTTTCACCTTGACCTCTTCATACGCGTCGCTCAGCAGATGCCGGGAATGTTTCAGCGCGTTTTCGGCGTTTGCCTTCAGCGACTTGAGGGTCTTACGCGACTCGTCCGAAGCGTCGTCCTTCAGGCTTTCCAACGACTTGAGCAGACTCTCGATCTCCGCTTCCATGCTTTGCAACGAGGCTTTACGTAACGAATTGCTGGCCATGGTGGCTCTCTCCTGCAGTGGTTGAGTGGCGTGTGTGAATTGGGACTCCAGCCGTTTCTGAAAGTGCAGTAAATCTGAACTTTCACCCGGTAAAAGGCGACACACGTAAGGCGAAAATTCGCTGCTAGGCTGTTAAAGACAACCAAGGAGAACGTCATGAGTGATCACCACACGTACAAAAAAGTCGAGCTGGTCGGCTCCTCTCCCACCAGCATCGAAGACGCCATCAACAATGCGCTGGCCGAAGCCAGCAAAAGCCTCAAGCACCTGGAGTGGTTCGAAGTCACGGAAACCCGTGGACACATCGAAAATGGCCGGGCCGCGCACTTTCAGGTGACCATTAAAGTCGGCTTCCGCATTGCCAATAGCTGACGGGCTGTGAACTTGCACGCTGGCGGAGTGCCATAGGGAATGGCGATGCGCTATCTGGCAAGCGCGTCATGTCTGTTCGATCCCTGCCCTATTGATCCGACCAAGGAGTGCGAGCGATGAAAAATTTGATGTTGGTCCTGGGTTTGCTGAGCCTTGCGGGTACTGCGTTTGCCGCCGGCAAGCCATGCGAGGAGCTGAAAAGCGAGATCGCAGCGAAAATCGATGCCAAAGGTGCATCGGGTTATACGCTGGAAATTGTCGATAAGGGTACGGCTACTGACGGAGACGTCGTCGGCTCCTGCGAAGGCGGCACGAAGGAAATCGTCTACAAGAAGGGCTGATACTTCAGGAAGGTCAAAGCCGACGCATGCGTCGGCTTTTTTATGCGCGTGATCAGCCTTTCATGACCTGCGCCAGCAACTCATAGGAGTGCAGGCGATCAGCATGCTCATACAGGTCGCTGGTGAAGATCAATTCATCGGCCTGGGTTTGCTCGATCAGCACTTCGAGCTTGGCGCGAATTTTCTGCGGGCCGCCGACCATGGCCAGGCTCAGGAAGTCACCAACCGCCTCTTTCTCATGGGGCAACCAGAGACCGTTCATGGTTTCCACAGGCGGGCGCTGCACCAGGCTCTGGCCACGCATCAGGGCCAGGATCCGCTGATACACCGAGGTCGCCAGGTAATCAGCCTGTTCGTCCGTGTCGGCTGCCACCAAAGGCACGCCGAGCATCACGTAAGGCTTGTCGAGCACCGCCGACGGCTTGAAGTGATTGCGATAAATACGGATCGCCTCATGCATGTAGCGCGGTGCGAAATGGGAAGCGAAGGCGTAGGGCAAGCCGCGCTCGCCGGCCAGTTGCGCACTGAACAGGCTCGAGCCCAGCAGCCAGACCGGCACGTTGGTCCCGGTGCCGGGCATGGCGATGATGCGTTGATCCGGCGTACGTGGGCCGAGGTAGCGCATCAGTTCGGCCACGTCTTCAGGGAAATCGTCCGCGCTACCGGAGCGCTCGCGACGCAACGCCCGGGCAGTCATCTGATCGGACCCGGGCGCGCGCCCCAGGCCAAGATCAATACGGCCTGGATAGAGGCTTTCGAGCGTGCCGAACTGTTCGGCGATGATCAACGGCGCATGGTTGGGCAGCATCACGCCGCCGGAGCCGACCCGAATGGTCGAAGTGCCCCCCGCCAGATAGCCCAGCAGGACCGCCGTCGCGGAGCTGGCGATGCCATCCATGTTGTGGTGCTCGGCGACCCAGAAGCGGGTGTAGCCGTATTTTTCCACGTGCTGCGCCAGGTCCAGCGAGTTGCGCAAGGACTGGGCAGCGTTGCCATCAGCGCGCACAGGCACGAGGTCGAGGGTCGAGAACTTCACTTCGGACAGCTGTTTCATGGGCCGGCATCTCCAACGGCATGAGGGGCTTTTCCTACGGGCAAAAGCCTGCCGTTTCTATAGGTGTGTTCCATGCAATGTGGGCATATACCCGAGTTTCAATAGCTACCATGAAATTTCCTACTAAATCGGTCGGCTAATCGACAGGATGAACTTTATCGGGCGGTCTATCCTCACAACCCTGACAACGAAAAACACCCAGGCGCGAACCCTCGCGCCGGATATTGAGGAGGCAGACATGGCTATCATCAAGAAAGCATCGGCTCATTGGGAAGGTGACCTGAAAACCGGCATCGGCTCCATCTCCACGGAAACCGGCGTGCTGCGCGAAGCCCCCTATGGCTTCAAGGCGCGCTTCGAAGGCGGCAAGGGCACCAACCCGGAAGAACTGATCGGCGCGGCCCATGCGGGCTGCTTCTCCATGGCGTTTTCGATGATCCTTGGCGAGGCTGGGCTCACAGCCAGCAGTATCGATACCAACGCCGATGTCACCCTCGATCAGGTCGAGGGCGGCTTTGCGATTACGGCAGTGAAACTGACGCTTAAAGCGAAGATCCCCGGCGCCAGCCAGGAGCAATTCGAAGAGCTGAGCAACAAGGCCAAGGAAGGTTGCCCGGTTTCCAAAGTGCTGAACGCCAAGATTACGCTGGATGCGACGCTGGTGAGCTGATGCGATACCCATCACAGCCTTCAACTGCGGCTGAAGGCTGTGATCTGTTTACCCTGCAGCAATTGTGGTCGAATGCACACCTGCAGTTTCAGCGCACAGGCAGTGCGCGCTGTCATGAGGAATTCGAGCATGAAACGATTCGCCCTGGCGGTCATCAGTTGCGCATTGGCCACGTCGGCCCTCGCGGCCCCCAAATCCTGCGAAGAACTGAAAGCTGAAATCGAAGCGAAGATCCAGGCGAATAACGTGCCTTCCTACACATTGGAAATCGTGACCAATGATGAAGTGCATGATGAAAATATGGTCGTGGGCAGTTGCGAAAACGGCACCAAAAAGATCATCTACCAGAAGAACGACAGCTAAGCCGTCCTACGGAACGCAATTGACCTGCCGTTCTTCGGCCACGATTTCACGCTTGGCGTTATAGAGTCGGGCGCTGGGGGTAAACGCCAGATTGCGACCCTCCAGGCGATAACGCTGGCCCGCCTCGAAATGGTCGTAACGCACAAGCATGTAGCACAGCCGCTCTTGCGGCTCGGCTTGCATACCCAGCCCACCACCGCCAGGCACCTCGAAGTCGAAACGCACTTTCAGTTCGTGGCTGCCCGGAGAAACCTGGAAGAAACGTCCGTCCTGCAGTCGTTGGCCATCCAGGCTTTCAGCCATCAGCATCTTGCCGCCCGGCATGGGCGTGGCGAAGTCGATCCAGGCCATGTTCGGATCAACCTTGGGCGGCGGGCTGGTTGCACAGCCGCTCATGGAGACAAAGGCCAATAGCAGCAGAGGTAGGCGCATGATGATTTCCTGAAGTCAGACAATGAGCATAGCGCCGATCAGCTTTGCTGACAGCCTGCTGGCGTGCCTTGGCCCACGACTTTTCGCTGTTGATCATAGAGCTTGGCCCATGGCCGGAAACCGATGTTGCCAGCCTGCAACTGATAACGCTGGCCTGCGTTGAAGTCCTTGAACTTCACATTCAACCGGCAATCGCGCCACAGTGGCTCGGCATTCGGGCCGATGTTGCCGGGCTCGACGGCAAATTGATAACGCACCGTCAGCTCATGGCTGCCCGGCTGCACTTCAAAATAACGTCGGTCGAGAGACGTCTTGTCATCGACTTCCAGCGCTTGCAGCGCCGTGTCCTGATGGCTTCCCAGGTCGATCCATGCCTGCGACGGATCGGGATCGGGCAAACCGGCGCAACCGCTCAGCAGCAACAGGCCACTCGTCAGCATCAATACGCGCATAGCGAAGCTCCAGGCAGGCGGGATAGTCTTGTGGGCAGACTTTCCCAGGGTGATTCCAATTGATCAGGCCGCATCCAAGCCATCGGTTACTCGACCGTGTTTTCCGGATTTTGTTTCCAGGCCTCCTGCTTTTGTTACTCAACGGTTGTGCAAGCGTGGGTTACTACAGTCAGCTCGCCAGTGGACAGCTACGGCTGTTGCAGGCCCGAGAGCCGATCGACCAAGTGATTGCCGACCCCGCCCGCGATCCTACATTGCGGGCTCATCTGGCCCAGGCGCGTGCGGCACGCACATTCGCCAGTGCGCAGTTGCACCTGCCGGACAACAAAAGCTACCGCCTGTATGCGGACATTGGCCGCCCATTCGTGGTCTGGAATGTCTTCGCCACGCCAGAATTTTCCCTGGCCCCGCAAAACCACTGTTTCCCCATCGCCGGTTGCGTGGCCTATCGCGGCTACTACAGCCAGGGCGCCGCCCGTGGCGAGGCAGCCTTGCAACGCTTGCGGGGCATGGATGTGGCGATTGGTGGCGTAGAGGCCTACTCGACGCTGGGCTGGTTCAACGACCCGATCCTGAGCTCGATGATGCACTGGGGCGACGAACGCCTGGCGACGCTGATCTTTCATGAACTGGCGCACCAGCGCTTCTACGTAAAGGACGACACCGAATTCAATGAATCCTTTGCCACCTTCGTCGAACAGCAAGGCACCCGGCAATGGCGCGCCAGTCGCGGGCTGGCCCCGGACAATGGCAAACGGATGCGCCAGCGCGAGCAATTCATCCAACTGGTCCTGGACACGCGTCAGCGGCTGGAACAGCTCTATACCCAACCCCTGCCGGCCGAACAGATGCGCCAGCGCAAGGCCCAGGAGTTCGAGCGCCTGCGCGCTGATTATCAGCGACTGCGCGACACCCGGTGGGCAGGCGACAAACGCTACGACGCGTGGATCTATGCGCCGCTGAACAATGCGCGGCTATTGCCGTTCGGCCTGTATAGCCAGTGGGTGCCAGCGTTTGCGGCGCTGTTTCAACAGGAAGGCGGAGACTGGGTTGCGTTTTATGCCGCAGTGGAAAAGCTTGGCAGTTTGCCGATTGATGAGCGCAAAGCGGCACTGAAGGCGCTGGCAGGATCGAAAATTTCTGGTGATTGAACCGGCCTCATCGCGAGCAGGCTCGCTCCCACAATAGATCTCAGTGAACGCGGCTTGCATGTACAACACCGCCCCCTTGTGGGAGCAAGGCTTGCCCGCGATCGCAATATGACTACCCCTGCAAAAATGCCCGATGCAACTCATCCAGCGTCTGAAAGTGATACGCCGGGCCCTCGGCATTCAGCTCCTCATAACTGCCAAACCCATAGCCCACCGCCGCGGCATCCAGCCCATTGCTACGAGCGCCAATCAAATCGTGTTTGCGGTCGCCAATCATCAAGGTATTCGCCGGGTCGAGCCCTTCTTCAGCCATCAGGTGAGCAATCAACTCAACTTTGTCGGTGCGCGTACCGTCCAGCTCACTGCCATAGATCACTTTGAAGTGCCGGGCGAAGTCAAAGTGGCGGGCGATTTCGCGGGCGAAGACCCAGGGTTTGGAGGTGGCGATGTACAACTGCCGGCCCTGCTCGCCCAGGGTTTCCAGCAGGGGCATCACACCGTCGAAGACGCGGTTTTCGTACAACCCGGTGACTTTGAAGCGTTCGCGATAGAAATTCACCGCCTCCCAGGCTTTCGCCTCATCGAAGTCATAAAACTGCATGAAGGCCTGCAACAGTGGCGGGCCGATAAAGTGTTCGAGACGGGTCAGGTCGGGTTCGTCGATGCCCAGTTGGCTCAGGGCGAACTGGATCGAACGGGTAATGCCCTCGCGGGGGTCGGTGAGGGTGCCGTCGAGGTCGAAGAGTACGGTCTGGTAATGCATGCAAATTCCTGGGTAAGGGCGGAACGATTCAGAGCCGGTCGTAGCCTTCGGCCAGATGCAGGTCCTTGAGCTTCACGTAGTTCGCCGCGCTGTAGGTGAAAAAGGCGCGTTCCTTGTCGGTCAGCGGCCGGGCCTGTTTTACCGGGCTGCCTACATACAGGAAGCCGCTCTCCAGGCGTTTGCCCGGCGGTACAAGGCTGCCGGCGCCGATGATCACGTCATCTTCAACCACCGCGCCGTCCATGACGATGCTGCCCATGCCGATCAAGACCCGGCTGCCCACCGAGCAGCCATGGAGCATGACCTTGTGGGCAATGGTCACGTCATCGCCGATCAGCAGCGGGAAGCCATCGGGATTGAAGGGGCCGGCGTGGGTGATGTGCAGCACGCAGCCATCCTGGACGCTGGTACGGGCACCGATACGGATGCGGTGCATGTCGCCGCGAATGACCGTCAGCGGCCAGACGGAGCTGTCTTCGCCGATTTCAACGTCGCCGATCACCACCGCGGTGCTGTCGACAAAAGCGCCGCGGGCAAGCCGTGGGCTGTGATTCTGGTACGTGCGAAGGGTCACGATAGGCTCTCTCTTATCCGGTGATAGGCGCTGCTAGCTGCGGTGAACGTCGATTGTAATTAAGATGGGTCCATGTTTCTTCCAGCCAAGGTGTCAACCGTGAGCGTGAACAACCCTCTTTTGCAACCCTACGACCTGCCGCCGTTCTCGGCGATCCGTGCCGAGCACGTGCAACCGGCCATCGAGCAGATCCTGGCTGACAACCGTGCCGCCATTGCCCAGATCCTCAAGACCCAGGGCACTCAGCCTACTTGGGCCGGCCTGGTGCTGGCGATGGACGAGCTCAATGATCGCCTGGGCGCGGCCTGGAGCCCGGTGAGCCATTTGAACGCCGTGCGCAACAGCCCCGAACTGCGCGAAGCCTACGAGGCCTGCCTGCCGGCGCTGAGTGCTTACTCCACGGAGCTGGGCCAGAACCGCGAGCTGTTCCAGGCGTTCGAAGCCCTGGCGAACAGCCCCGAAGCCGCCGGTTTCGACGTGGCGCAGAAAACCATCCTGGAACATTCCCTGCGGGACTTCCGTCTGTCGGGTATCGATCTGCCGCCCGAGCAGCAGCAACGCTATGCCGAAGTGCAAAGCAAACTGTCGGAACTGGGCAGCCGCTTCTCCAACCAGTTGCTGGACGCGACCCAGGCCTGGACCAAACACATCACCTCTGAGGCCGCCCTCGCCGGCCTGACCGACTCGGCCAAGGCGCAAATGGCCGCGGCCGCCCAGGCCAAAGAGCTGGACGGTTGGCTGATCAACCTGGAGTTCCCCAGCTATTACGCGGTGATGACCTACGCCGAAGACCGCGCCCTGCGTGAAGAAGTCTATGCCGCGTACTGCACACGCGCGTCAGACCAAGGCCCCAACGCCGGTCAGAACGATAACACTCCGGTGATGGAAGAAATCCTCGACCTGCGCCAGGAATTGGCCCAACTGCTGGGCTTCGCCAACTTCGCCGAGTTGAGCCTGGCGACCAAAATGGCCGAATCCAGCGATCAGGTGCTCAGTTTCCTGCGCGACCTGGCCAAGCGCAGCAAACCATTTGCCGCCCTGGATCTGGAACAGCTGAAGGCGTTCGCCGCCGAACAGGGCTGCCCCGACCTGCAAAGCTGGGACAGCGGCTTCTACGGTGAAAAGCTGCGCCAGCAGCGTTACAGCGTGGCCCAGGAAGCCCTGCGCGCCTACTTCCCGATCGACAAGGTACTGAGCGGCCTGTTCGCCATCGTGCAGCGCCTCTACGGCATCGAGATCGCCGAACTGAAAGGTTTCGACAGCTGGCATCCGGACGTGCGCCTGTTCGAAATCAAGGAGAACGGCCAGCACGTCGGCCGCTTCTTCTTCGATCTCTACGCGCGCGCCAACAAGCGCGGCGGCGCCTGGATGGACGGTGCCCGCGACCGTCGGCGCACCTTCGATGGCGTGCTGCAAAGCCCGGTCGCCAACCTGGTGTGCAACTTCACCCCGGCCGACAGCGGCAAACCCGCGCTGCTGACCCACGACGAAGTCACCACCCTGTTCCACGAGTTCGGCCATGGCCTGCACCACCTGCTGACCCGCGTCGAACATGCCGGCGTGTCCGGCATCAACGGCGTGGCCTGGGATGCCGTGGAGCTGCCGAGCCAGTTCATGGAAAACTGGTGCTGGGAGCCCGAAGGCCTGGCGCTGATTTCCGGTCACTATGAAACCGGCGAACCGCTGCCCCAGGACCTGCTGGAAAAAATGCTCGCGGCGAAAAACTTCCAGTCCGGCCTGATGATGGTCCGCCAACTGGAGTTCTCGCTGTTCGACTTCGAGCTGCACGCCACCCATGGCGATGGACGCAGCGTGCTGCAAGTGCTCGAAGGCGTGCGCGACGAAGTCTCGGTGATGCGTCCACCGGCCTACAACCGCTTCCCCAACAGCTTTGCCCACATCTTCGCCGGCGGTTATGCGGCGGGCTACTACAGCTATAAGTGGGCGGAAGTGTTGTCGGCCGATGCGTTCTCCAAGTTCGAAGAGGACGGCGTGCTCAACGCCGACACCGGTCGCGCTTTCCGTGAAGCGATCCTGGCCCGTGGCGGCTCCCAGGAGCCGATGGTGCTGTTCGTCGACTTCCGTGGCCGTGAGCCATCGATTGACGCACTCTTGCGCCACAGCGGCCTGACCGAGGACGCAGCAGCATGAGCGAGGGGCCTGTGATTACCAAAAGGCGCTTTATCGCCGGGGCAGTCTGCCCGGCGTGCAGCGAACCGGACAAGTTGATGATGTGGAACGAAGACGGCGTGCCGCACCGTGAGTGTGTGGCCTGCGGTTATTCCGACACGCTCAACGAACAAGGCCTGTCGGTGCCCAAGGAGTTGGGCACCCGGGTCAACACATCGGCGCTCAAAGTCCCGGACGCCAAGGTCCAGGCGGTACAGTTTTTCCCCAATCCCAAGTTGAAGAAAAAAACCGACTGAAATCTTCGGCATCACCTTCCGGGCCGTCCGGCCCGGAAGCGATACATATATACCGCAACGCGTCACGCCTTCCTCTCCAGACTGTTCCCCAGTCCAGACAGACAGGAAGGCTGCCATGCCCGACAATGACAATCCGCTGTTGCAGGCCTATGACCTGCCCCCCTTTGCGCAGATCCAAGCCAAACATTTTTCACCGGCCCTCGACCGGATCCTTGCCGAGAGCCGCGATCAAGTGGCCGACATCATCAAGACTCAAACTCCTTTCCCCACCTGGGACGACCTGGTGTTGGCCATGGACGAGATTCACGCCCGCTTGAAGGGTTTCGACGACCTGCTGGATCTGCTGGCGTCCACCCGGCCAGGAGACGACTGGGCCCAGGCTTCGCTCGACTGCAGCGCACGGGTGCACGATTTCCAGAGCGCGCTGAGACACAATCGCCAATTGTTCCAACTCTATCAGCGCTTGGCCGACAGCGAGATTGCCAGGCACTTCGAACCGCCTCGTAAAAGAGTTCTGGAGAAGGCCCTGCGCCAGTTTCGCCAGCACGGGTTGGCCCATACCGCACCGTCAGACTTGAAAGCCCTGCAGCAACGCATTCAACAGGGCCGGGAATTGTTCCTCGATCAGTTGCACAAGGCCAACAAGGCCTGGAGCAAAGCGTTCGACGATGAGGCTCAGTTGAGCGGCCTGGCGCCGCAATTCAAACAACAGCTGGCCAAACAGGCCCGCGAGGCCGGGCGCACGGGATGGCTGCTGACCCTCAGTGATGCATCGTTTGGCATCGTCACCAGCTACGCGGACAATCGTCTTTTGCGCAAAGAGGTGTACCTGGCCTACAGCACACGCGCCTCGGACCAGGGCCCCGACGCTGGCCGGTTTGATAACAGCGAGGTGCTTAGACGCTTGCTGGAAGATCGTCGTCGGTATGCGACGTTACTGGGTTATTCGAATTTCGCTCAAATGGTCATCGAGCCTGAGCAAACCGAGTCTCCCGAAAAGGTGATGGGGTTCTTGCGCGATCAACTTGAACAGCAACAAGGCCTCTTTGCCCGCGACGCCGAACAGCTCAGGGCATTTGCCCGAAGGCAAGGTTTCACCGAGCTTCAACCTTGGGATTACCCGTATCTGGTAGAAAAACTTCGTCAGCATACGGCCGGCATCTCGAAGCTGGCCCTCAGCGCCTGGTTCGAGCTGGAGTCCACCTTTTCACAGCTATTGCTGATCGCCAAGGATCTGTTTGGGGTGGACATTCTCGAACGCGCTGACGCGGCCACCTGGCATCCGGACGTGCGTCTTTTCGAAGTCCGCGAGTGGGACCAGACCATCGGCTACATCTATTTCGATCCGTTCGAGGATGCGAACAGAGACGGTTACCCGAACACCACCACCCTGCGAAACCGCCGCATCACGGCCGAGGGCCGGCCCCGACATCCCATCGCCGTGTTGCACGGCTGGCTGGCGCGCAGTTCAGATGCATCGCCGGTCTTGCTCGACCATCTGCAACTGCGAATTCTCTTTCATGAGTTCGGCCATTGCTTGCACCATGTGTTGACCCGCGCCGAGTATCGCGACGTATCGGGCATCACCGAGCTCTCCCGGGACACCTCGGAATTTGCCGGGGTGCTACTGGAACAATGGTGCTTTACCCGGCAATGCCTGGTCCGTCTGTCAAAGCATTACCGGACCGGCGCGGCCATGCCCGATGCCATCGCCGATCAGTTGCTGACCTTCGCCAACACTCAAGCCAGCTGGGAAACCGCCTCGCTGCTGCGCAACGCGCTGTTTGACATGGAACTGCACCTGACCCACGGCGATGGGCGCACGGCTCAGCAGGTATTCGATCAAGTCAGCGCCCAAGTCGGACATCTGCCCGTATGGGGGAGCGAACGCTGGCCCAATGGCCTGGATTACATGGTGACCGGTTATGCGGCGCGGATTTACGCCTATGCCTGGTCAAAAGCGTTGGCAATCACCGCGTTCCAAAGGTTTGAGCAGGAGGGGTTGTTCGACGGGACAACAGGCCGGGCGTTGCGTGAAACAATATTCGGCCCTGGCGATTCAAGGCCTCTGGCCGAGTCCGTGGCAGCCTTTGCAGGGATGTCAGCCGTCAGGGTGAAGGGCGAATAACCTGTCGGTCGGGCTGACGAGTCGTGATGACGGAACCGACCCAGCTTTGCAGCGAGCAAAGAGCAAAAACGCTGGTACTGCAGTCGCCGTTGGCCAGCGCAACGCGGAGCTTCTCAACATCGGCCCGCATCATGTAACGAACCCCGTCCTTGAAGTGCGGGTTGTTGCCGAAGCCGCCTTCAGTCATTTCGTTCAAGGCCTCCTCTTTGCTCCAGCCCTGTACGACCACCCTGTACATGGCCGCCACCAACCCGGTGCGGTCCGAACCATGCTTGCAGTGCATCAATACCGGGCCATCGGTTTCGGCAGCCTGAATGGCGCGCAAGGCAGCGAGGATGTCGCTGTCATCCACATGATTGGTGCGATAAGGCAACTGCACTTGCTTGACGCCGGGTGTGGATAACCAACTGGCGTCCGAATCCGGCAGAAATGTGATGACTGTGCCGATGTTGAGCCTCGTCAGCAGAGGCAAGGCATCAGCGTCCGGCAAGGCGCTGCGGTAAAGCGCCGGCGACATTTGATAAAGGTTGTAGCGCTTTTCCACCGGCTGGGCCCATTCGGAAGACCTTGCCTCGCCCAGATCGGCCGCCAGGGCTTGGGACTCGGCAAAGACCAGGAACAAGGACAGGAGGAGCAGCGAGCGGGAATAGAGTTTGAACATGCGTGGACGACCGAAACGAAGAAGAACGAGACGGTCAGTTTCGGCACGAGCCGGTTAAAGGCCTGTGAGCAAGACGTCAACACGACGTGAACACGATCCATAGCGGTGGGCTGCTAAACGGCGCTGGCCTAATTGAATTCCAGCGAATACTGTATGCACATACAGCAACGGAGCCTTCCAATGTCCATCTCTCTTCCGCCCCGTGGCCGTGGCACCGCCACCAACCCGCACAACCGCTTCGCCCCGAGTCACTCGGTGGTCGAGGAGGATGGCTGGTATCAGGAAGTACCGCCGACCCAAGGCACCGAAGTGCGGATCGAAACGGCCAAGACCATCATCACCCGCAACACCTCGCCGGATCTGCCTTTCGACCGCTCCATCAATCCATACCGGGGCTGTGAACATGGCTGTATCTACTGCTATGCACGGCCCAGCCACGCTTACTGGGACATGTCGCCCGGGCTGGATTTCGAAACCAGACTGATCGCCAAGACCAATGCCGCCGACGTACTGGAGGAACAGCTGTCCAGGCGTGGCTATCAATGCGCCCCAATCAACCTGGGCTCCAATACCGACCCTTACCAGCCGATCGAACGCGAGCATCGCATTACCCGCCGGATTCTCGAAGTGCTGTTGCGCTACCGTCATCCGGTGACCATCGTCACCAAAGGCTCGCTGATTCTGCGCGACCTGGACCTGCTGACCGAGCTGGCGCAACAGCGCCTGGTAAAGGTCATGATCAGCCTCACCACCCTGGACGATGAACTCAAGCGCATCCTCGAACCGCGCGCGGCGGCGCCCAAGGCGCGATTACGGGCGATCAAGGTCATGCGCGAGGCGGGCATTCCCGTGGGGGTGCTGTGTTCGCCGATGATCCCGATGATCAACGACAGCGAGATTGAAAATCTGCTGGCCGAGGCCCATGCCGCCGGCGCGCAGAGTGCTTCCTACATCATGTTGCGTCTGCCATTGGAGGTCGCGCCGCTGTTTGAAGAATGGCTGCAGGCGCACTACCCGCAACGCGCGGCTCATGTGCTGAGCCTGGTTCGCCAGAGCCGTGGCGGCGAACTGTATGACAGCCGCTTCGGTTCTCGGATGCGTGGCGAAGGCCCGTTCGCCGACCTGCTGGCGCAGCGTTTCGCCAAGGCGCTCAAGCGTCTGGGGCTTGAGCGCCGGGAAGGTTACAATCTCGATTGCGACGCCTTTTGTCCGCCGGGCCGACAGATGTCTTTGATTTGATTAAAGTTGAACGTGGGGCATGGGCAGGCATGAGCGACGCTTGCTTCCCGGCCACACCTGTAATCGTTGTTCTAGAGCCTTTGATTCAGTTTGAGTTAAGTTTCGGTCGCTACCTTGTTCATCGAGTGACTGACAAGTCGAACATTTCGACCTGGATGTTTTTTAACCAGCCACTGGCGCTATACCGTCAAAGAGGATGAATCATGAGTGACAAGGATAAACAGCCGTTGGCTGCGTCGGCTTCAGCCCAACCCGAGGCGGAAACCGCCGATGCAGCGCTGCAGCATATTGTTGACGGCTTTTTGCATTTCCATCACGAAATCTTTCCCCAGCAGGAAGAGCTCTTCAAGAAACTCGCCACGGCGCAAGCGCCCAGGGCGATGTTCATCACCTGCGCCGATTCGCGCATCGTGCCCGAGCTGATTACCCATAGCTCCCCAGGCGACCTGTTCGTGACCCGCAACGTCGGCAACGTCGTTCCGCCGTACGGGCAGATGAACGGCGGCGTCTCCACCGCCATCGAATACGCCGTGCTGGCCCTCGGTGTGCAGCACATCATCGTCTGCGGTCACTCCGACTGCGGCGCCATGCGTGCGGTGTTGAATCCCGACACTCTGGAAAAAATGCCCACGGTCAAAGCCTGGTTGCGCCACGCCGAAGTGGCCAAGACCATGGTTCATGACAACTGCCCGTGCGGCGACGAAAAACAGATCATGCCCATCCTCACCGAAGAGAACGTGATCGCGCAGCTGCAGCATTTGCGAACGCATCCCTCGGTCGCCTCTCGCATGGCTAACGGCCAGTTGTTCATCCATGGCTGGGTGTACAACATCGAGACCAGCGAGATCAAAGCCTACGACGCGGACCAGGGCTGTTTCCTGCCGCTCGATGGCAGCCATCCGATACCGGTGGCGACGCCTAAAGCGCGCTTCTAACCACTCCTAAACATCCTTGCGTGGTACAAGCCCAGCCTGCCATTTGAGCGGTCGGGCCTTGCCATGCCTGAAGAAAACTTCGGGAGAGTCGCCATGCGTGCTGCTCAATTAAAAGCTGTTCTGCCACGGGAGCTGTTGGCTTCCGTGGTGGTGTTTCTGGTGGCGCTGCCCTTGTGCATGGGCATTGCCATCGCGTCCGGCCTGCCACCGGCCAAAGGTCTGATCACCGGCATCATCGGTGGTCTGGTGGTGGGTTTTCTGGCCGGCTCCAAGTTGCAAGTCAGCGGCCCGGCCGCCGGGTTGGCGGTACTGGTCTTCGAACTGGTGCGCCAGCACGGCGTCGCGATGCTCGGGCCGATTCTGCTGTTGGCCGGTCTTCTACAGTTACTGGCCGGGCGCTTTCGCCTGGGCTGCTGGTTCCGGGTAACCGCGCCCGCGGTGGTCTACGGCATGCTGGCGGGTATCGGTGTGCTGATCGTGTTGTCCCAGGTCCATGTGATGCTCGACGCGGTGCCTAAGCCGTCGGGGCTGGATAATCTGGCGGCGTTCCCTGCGGCAGTGGCCCAGGCGTTGCCGTCGTTCGGCTGGCAGGCGGGTCTGCTCGGTTTGTCGACGATTGCGGTGATGTGGCTGTGGGAAAAGTTTCGCCCTCACAGCTTGCGCTTTGTTCCCGGTGCCTTGCTCGGCGTGGGCCTGGCGACCATTGCCAGCCTGCTGCTGGCCTTGCAGGTCAAGCGCGTGGAAGTCCCGGAGAACCTCGCCGAAGCCATTGATTGGCTGCGCCCGGCGGACCTGCTGAACCTGGCCGACCCCACGTTGCTGATCGCCGCGTTCGCTGTCGCTTTCATCGCCAGTGCCGAAACGCTGCTCTCGGCCGCTGCCGTGGACCGCATGCACAGCGGCGAACGCGCAGACTTCGACCGGGAACTGTCCGCCCAGGGCATCGGTAATATGCTCTGCGGTCTGCTCGGCGCCCTGCCGATGACCGGCGTGATCGTGCGCAGTTCGGCCAACGTCCAGGCCGGGGCCACCACGCGGATGTCGACGATTTTCCATGGCCTGTGGCTGTTGCTCTTCGTGCTTCTGCTGTCCAGCGTGCTACAGAGCATTCCGGTGGCGAGCCTGGCGGGTGTGTTGGTGTACACCGGTTTCAAACTGGTGGATCTCAAGGCGTTTCGCGGGCTGGGACGGTATGGCCGGATGCCGATGTTCACCTATGCCGCGACGGCGCTGGCGATCATCTTCACCGACTTGCTGACCGGCGTATTGATCGGTTTCGGCCTGACCCTGGCAAAACTGGCCTGGAAAGCTTCCCGACTGAAAATCAGCCTGATCGATCTGCCCCAGGAGGGTGAGATGGAATTGCGACTGGTGGGGGCGGCAACCTTCCTGAAGGTTCCGGCGCTGACCCAGGTGCTGGGCACCATTCCCACAGGCGCGACGGTGCATGTGCCGCTCAATAACCTGAGCTACATCGACCATTCGTGCTTGGAGCTTTTGGAAGAATGGGGCCGGGCGAATGCCAGCAAGGGCTCGAAGCTGTTGATCGAATCCCGTGGGCTCAAGCGCAGGCTGGAAGGGCGCTTGCGCACCACGGTAGGGGTGGGCGCAGCGGCTACCTGACACCTTGAGCAAAATGTGGGAGCGAGCCTGCTCACGATAGCGGTGAATCAGTCGACATTAATGTTGCAGGTTCAACCGCTATCGCGAGCAGGCTCGCTCCCACAGGGATCTGTGGTGGACACAATTTTTGTGAACACCCACAAGGGGGATGAGTGTTTCAGCCAGATCAAGCCGCCGGCTGATCCAGCTCCAGCCCTACTCCCAACTGCCGCGACAGGCACGGCCAGCGTTTCCAGGCAGCGCCCGTGTCCGGGTTGCTGAGTTTTTCCCGGTAAGACTCCACCGACTCCAGCGCAAAGCTGTCTTCGTCGAGCATTTCATCGACCGCGTGATGCACCGCTTCATCCAGTTGATTGGCAAAGGGTTCGCCGATCAAATGGTGAGCGATCAGGTTGGCCACCGTCATATCCAACGGAATCAGCGGCTGGCCGAAGTGCTTGATGTACAGGTCGTTGACCTCCTCCACCAGCCGATGGGCCAAGTAGGCTTCGTCCAGCAGGCTGTCCAGGCCAACGTGACCCTCCATGACCTTGGGTGGCTGGAGGAAAAACTGCTCGGCGATTTTCAGCACCGGTTTGATCTGCGATTCGATGCCAGCTTCGCGGGCCACCTCGTTGGCTGCGTCCAGCAGGTCGGGCACTTGCTCGATATACGCGGTGACAAAGCGGGTCATCACGCCCTTGGCGTCGATGTCCGGCAGTTGGATCGCGGCGTGCAGGTTCGGCAGCTGGGCTTCCAGCTGACGCGTCAGTTGGCCGGTCTCGGCCTCATGTTGTTGGGCTTTTTGGATCTGCTCGCGCAATGCGGCGGTGTTCATGACAACTCCAGGGAACAAGGCAATGAAATAAGGAAGACATAACTTAGCTGGCGCAAAAACACTCCTAAGACCTATTTTTCATAAACCTACTCATCCTTGATACGTCGCAGTTATATCGGTTTGCCATCACTCAGGTTCGCATCCTTCTCCATTCGTGGGCTCTAGCGCAAGCCCTGCCTGTTTCAAACGATTTACGCCATCGCGTTGCGAGGTTGCAGTCGCTGTCTATACTCGGTTTGGAATGGAGTTAGCTGATGACACCCGATTGCATGTGCAGCAAGGCGCGGCGAGTCAAGTTGGTAGTCTGAAGTAGCCGATCCCTTGCCGCTGGCGTTACGCCGACGGGATAACAAGAACGATAAGGGGAACCCGCAATGACGCGACATCCACACGTATGGATGGGCCTCCTGTTGTGGTCGATTTTCAGCCAGGCGCAAGCGGCCTGGACTGTGAATATGGCGCCTGGAGCGACACAGATCAGCAATGCAGTGTTCGACCTGCACATGACCATCTTCTGGATCTGTGTAGTGATCGGCATCATCGTCTTCGGCGCCATGTTCTGGTCGATGATGATGCACCGCCGCTCAACCGGCCAGAACGCGGCCAATTTCCACGAAAACACCCGCGTCGAAATCCTCTGGACCATCGTACCTTTCCTGATCCTGGTTGCCATGGCGGTTCCCGCCACCGCGACCCTGATCAAGATGTACGACTCCAGCGAGTCGGACATCGATATCCAGGTCACCGGCTATCAGTGGAAGTGGCACTACAAGTACCTGGGGCAAGACGTCGAGTTCTTCAGCAACCTGGCCACCCCCGCCGAACAAATCAATAACCAGAGCGCCAAGGGCGAACATTACCTGCTGGAAGTCGACAAGCCGCTGGTGCTGCCGGTCGATGCCAAGGTGCGCTTTCTGGTCACCTCCGCCGACGTGATCCACTCCTGGTGGGTGCCAGCGTTCGCGGTCAAGCGCGATGCGATTCCCGGCTTCGTCAACGAAGCCTGGACCCGCGTCGACAAGCCCGGCCTGTATCGCGGCCAATGCGCCGAACTGTGCGGCAAGGACCACGGGTTCATGCCCATCGTTGTCGAGGTCAAGAGCAAGCCCGACTACGAAGCATGGCTGGCCGAGCGCAAGGCCGAAGCCGCGCAACTCAAAGAGCTGACCAGCAAGGAATGGACCCTGCAAGAGCTCATCGAACGTGGCGACAAGGTCTATCACACCACCTGCGTGGCCTGTCACCAGGCCGAAGGCCAGGGCCTGCCGCCGATGTTCCCGGCGCTCAAGGGCTCGAAAATCGCCACTGGCCCTGTGGCTGATCACCTGAACATTGTCTTCCACGGCAAACCGGGCACCTCCATGGCGGCGTTCGGCAAACAGTTGTCGGAAGTCGATATCGCGGCGGTCGTGACCTATGAACGTAACGCCTGGGGCAACAACAAGGGCGACATGGTTACGCCTAAACAAGTACTGGAACTCAAACAGGCAGAAAGCCAATGAGCCGGCCTGACGTTTGTTCCCGCAACCGGTCGCAGCTCATCGCCGCGCGCCGCCCAGCCCACTCGTTCGAAGGAGACAGGACATGAGTGCTGTGATCGATGACCACGGTCATGCCGACCACGCCCACGGCCCCGCCAAAGGGCTGATGCGCTGGGTACTGACCACCAACCACAAGGATATCGGCACGCTGTACCTGTGGTTCGCCTTCTCCATGTTCCTGCTGGGCGGCTCGTTCGCCATGGTGATCCGTGCCGAGCTGTTCCAGCCCGGCCTGCAGATCGTGCAGCCGGAGTTCTTCAATCAGATGACCACCATGCATGGCCTGGTGATGGTCTTCGGCGCGGTGATGCCGGCCTTCGTCGGTCTGGCCAACTGGATGATCCCGCTGATGATCGGGGCGCCGGACATGGCCCTGCCACGGATGAACAACTTCAGTTTCTGGTTGTTGCCGGCGGCGTTCCTGATGCTGGTGTCGACCCTGTTCACCCCTGGCGGCGGGCCGAACTTCGGCTGGACCTTCTACGCGCCGCTGTCCACCACCTATGCGCCGGAAAGCGTGACGTTCTTTATCTTTGCCATCCACCTGATGGGTATCAGCTCGATCATGGGCGCGATCAACGTGGTCGCCACCATCCTCAACCTGCGCGCCCCCGGCATGACCCTGATGAAGATGCCGCTGTTCGTCTGGACCTGGCTGATCACCGCGTTCCTGCTGATCGCGGTGATGCCGGTGCTGGCCGGTTGCGTGACGATGATGCTGATGGACATCCACTTCGGCACCAGCTTCTTCAGTGCTGCCGGCGGCGGTGACCCGGTGCTGTTCCAGCACGTGTTCTGGTTCTTCGGCCATCCCGAGGTGTACATCATGATCCTGCCGGCCTTCGGTGCCGTCAGCTCGATCATCCCGGCCTTCTCCCGCAAACCGTTGTTTGGCTACACCTCCATGGTCTACGCCACAGCGGCCATTGCGTTCCTGTCGTTCATCGTCTGGGCGCACCACATGTTCGTGGTGGGCATTCCGCTGGTGGGCGAGCTGTTCTTCATGTACGCCACCCTGCTGATCGCCGTGCCCACCGGGGTGAAGGTGTTCAACTGGGCCAGCACCATGTGGCAAGGCTCGCTGACCTTCGAGACGCCGATGCTGTTTGCCGTGGCGTTCGTGATCCTGTTTTCCATCGGCGGCTTCTCCGGACTGATGCTGGCCATCGCTCCGGCGGACTTCCAGTATCAGGACACCTACTTCGTGGTCGCGCACTTCCACTATGTGCTGGTGCCCGGCGCGATCTTCGGGATCTTCGCCTCGGCCTACTACTGGCTGCCGAAATGGACCGGCCACATGTACGACGAAACCCTCGGCAAGCTGCACTTCTGGCTGTCGTTCGTCGGCATGAACCTGGCGTTCTTCCCGATGCACTTCGTAGGCCTGGCGGGCATGCCCCGGCGGATCCCGGACTACAACCTGCAGTTCGCCGACTTCAACATGGTCTCGTCCATCGGCGCGTTCATGTTCGGCACCACGCAGTTGTTCTTCCTGTTCATCGTGATCAAGACCATCCGCGGCGGCGAACCGGCCCCGGCCAAGCCGTGGGATGGGGCTGAGGGGTTGGAGTGGAGCGTGCCGTCTCCGGCGCCGTATCACACCTTCACTACGCCGCCGGAAGTGAAATAGATGACACCGGGGGCTTATGTGGGAGCGAGCTTGCTCGCGATAGCGGTGTGTCTGACACACCGAGTCGCCGCCATCGCGAGCAAGCTCGCTCCCACAGGGTTCTCGGTAGGGACTGGAAATCATGGCTGACTCGATTTCGCTGAAGAAACTGGTCACGCGCCTGTTGCTGGTGGTGGTGGCGATGTTTGTCTTCGGGTTTGCCCTGGTGCCGATCTACGACGTGATGTGCAAAGCCTTCGGCATCAACGGCAAGACCGCCGGGCAGTACGAAGGCGAGCAAACCGTGGATGAGTCGCGCCAGGTTCGCGTGCAGTTCCTGTCGACCAACTCCGTGGACATGGTCTGGGATTTCTATCCCAAAGCCGACCAATTGGTGGTTCAGCCGGGGGCCGTGAACGAGATGGTCTTCATTGCCCACAACCCCACCGATCGGCCGATGAGCGCCCAGGCGGTTCCCAGCATCGCGCCGAGCAACGCGGCGGCCTATTTCCACAAGACCGAATGCTTTTGTTTTACCCAGCAAGTGCTGCAACCCGGCGAACGTATCGAAATGCCCATGCGCTTCATCGTTGACCGGGACATGCCCAAGGAAGTGAAGCACCTGACGCTGTCCTACACGCTGTTCGATATCACCGCTCGTCATCCACCGGTGGCTGTAAACACTGACCGATAGCGTGCCCGATAAGGAGAACAATAAATGGCAACTCACGAACACTATTACGTTCCGGCCCAGAGTAAATGGCCGATCATCGCCACCGTCGGGATGTTCGTCACGGTGTACGGCCTGGCGACCTGGTTCAACGACCTGAAAGCTGACCGGCCCGACTCCAACGGCCCGCTGATCTTTTTTGTCGGCGGCCTGTTGCTGGCCTACATGCTGTTCGGCTGGTTCGGCGCGGTCATCAAGGAAAGCCGCGCCGGGCTCTACAGTGCGCAGCTCGACCGCTCGTTTCGCTGGGGCATGAGCTGGTTCATCTTCTCTGAAGTGATGTTTTTCATCGCCTTCTTCGGCGCGCTGTTCTATGTGCGCATGATCTCGGCGCCGGGCCTGGCCGGTGAAGGCAGCAAGGGCCTGTCGGAGATGCTTTGGCCGAACTTCGAATACGTCTGGCCGTTGCTGAACAACCCCGACCCCAAGCTCTTCCCACCGCCCAAGGATGTGATCAGCCCTTGGGGCTTGCCACTGCTCAACACCATCCTGCTGGTCAGTTCCAGCGTCACCGTGACCATCGCCCACCATGCCCTGAAAAAAGGCCATCGCGGGGCGCTGAAAATCTGGCTGGCTATCACCGTGCTGCTAGGTTGCGCCTTCCTGGGCTTCCAGGCCGAGGAATACATCCACGCCTATAAAGAGCTGGGCCTGACGCTGGGCTCGGGAATCTATGGCGCAACGTTCTTCATGCTCACCGGTTTCCACGGCGCTCACGTCACCATCGGCACGATCATTTTGTTCGTAATGCTGATGCGCATCATGCGCGGGCATTTCGACAACGAGCATCAGTTCGGCTTCGAGGCCGCGAGCTGGTACTGGCACTTCGTCGATGTGGTGTGGATCGGCTTGTTCTTCTTCGTCTACATCCTCTGAGGCAGCCGTTACCAAGGCGGCTCTTTACCAAGGAGCATGCGACACCAACTGGCCGCTGAAAAAACCCCAGGCAATCAAGCCGACGGTGGCGGCGGCCAGACTGACCCGAATCGCCAGGGCGATGACCAGGCGATTGGAACTGCTGTCGTCCTTGACCAGAAAAAACAGGCCGCTGAACAGGCTCGCAATCGTGGCAATCAGCATCAGGACGATGGCTGCTTTTAGCATTAGGGACACTCCGGGGGGACGCGATGCACGTGAGTATAGCTATCTCGTTCGACAGCTTTGGAACGGCGCCATGAAAGGCTTCCGGCCAGGCATCGTGCCGTCACTGGTGGTAGCCGTGCTGTTGCCGGTGATGGTGTGCCTGGGGTTCTGGCAATTGAGCCGGGGCGAACAAAAGCGCGTGCTCATGGACAGTTACGCCGAACGCCGCGTGGCGCAGCCGATGGCAAGCGTGGAGTTGCAACACACGGCGGACCCGGCCTTTCGACCGGTCAGCCTGCGGGGCCAGTTCGACGCCGAACACAGCATCCTGCTGGATAACCGCCAGCACGACGGCAAGGTCGGCGTGGAGTTGCTCCAACCCTTCCTCGACCAGGCGACCGGGCTCTGGCTGCTGGTCAATCGTGGCTGGTTGCCCTGGCCTGACCGGCGCACTCCGCCGGCCTTCAGCACCCCCGAACAAGCGGTGAACCTTCAAGCCTGGGTCTACGTTGCTCCGGGCACCACGTTCCAGCTCCACGCCGACCCAGCCGACGCCCCGTGGCCGCGACTGGTGACCGCCATTGAGCCGGACAAGCTCTGGGCCGAACTGGGCCGCAACGGTTTCGCCTACCAATTACGCCAGCAAAGCGGCCCCGGCGCCTATCGGATCGATTGGCCGGTAGTGGCCATGGGACCGGAAAAACACCTCGGCTATGCCGTGCAGTGGTTCGCCATGGCGGCGGCGCTGTTCGGCCTCTTTCTTTATCTCGGATGGCACAACGCAGGGAGACAGCATGGGAACCACCATGAATCCAACCAACACGTCTGAGGCACCTACGGCGCGCAACCGTCGCAAGGGTCGCCTGCAACTGCTGCTGATCGTGCTCGGGGTGATCGGCCCGATGATCCTGGCCACCGGCATGTACAAATTCCAGTTCTGGGTCCCGGAAAGCCGCAGCTACCACGGCGAACTGATCGGCAACGGCCAGACCCGCGCCGAGATCGGCGTGCAGGCCGATGAGCAGCGCTGGCAGATCCTGGTCACGGCGCCGCAGGAATGTTCGGCCGATTGCCGGCAACTGGTCTACCTGGCCCGTCAGGTGCAGATCGGCCTGGGTCGCGACGCCTCTCGCGCCAGCCATGCCCTGGCCATCGCCCAGCCGCTGGACACGCAATACGACGCCCAGTTGCAACGCGAATACCCTCAACTGCAACGCTACCCGCTGGACCTGCCGGCCTATCAGAAAGGCGCCCAAGGCAACGGCGAAGCGCAGCTGTGGATCATCGATCCCCACAGCAACCTGGTGCTGCGCTATGACGCCCGGGTCAAGGGCAAGGCACTGCTCAACGACCTGCGACATCTGTTGAAACTGTCGAACATCGGATGAGGGCAACGACATGGCCAAACCTGGATTTCGCCTCGCGCTGTTTGCCACGTTGCTGGCACTGATCGTCGTACTGCTGGGCGCCTACACCCGGCTCACCCACGCCGGCCTCGGCTGCCCGGACTGGCCCGGCTGCTACGGCTTCATCAGCGTACCCAAGAGCGAAGCCCAGCTGGCACATGCCGAACTGCACTTTCCCGACGCCCCGGTGGAAGCCCACAAGGGCTGGAACGAGATGGTCCATCGCTACTTCGCCGGCCTGCTGGGGCTGATGATTACCGTGCTGGCTGCCCGGGCCTGGATGAACCGGCGTCACCCAGGCCTGCCCTTGAAGCTGCCCCTGTTTCTGCTGGCGGTGGTCTTTGCCCAGGCGGCGTTCGGCATGTGGACCGTGACCCTCAAGCTGTGGCCGCAAGTGGTGACCGGGCATTTGCTGGGCGGGTTCGCGACCCTCAGCCTGCTGTTTCTACTCACGTTGAGATTGTCTGGTGTGTTGCCGGCGCTAACCGTGCCCAAGCGTCTTCAACATTGGGCCACCGCCGGGTTACTGCTGGTGATCGGCCAGATCGCCCTCGGCGGTTGGGTCAGTTCCAATTACGCCGCCGTAGCCTGCGTTGATTTCCCGACCTGCCACGGCCAATGGCTACCACCGGCGGATTTTGCCAACGGCTTTCATCTGACCCAGCACATCGGCCCCAACTACCTGGGTGGCCAACTCGACAGCGATGCGCGCACCGCCATTCACTTGACCCACCGTATCGGCGCGTTGCTGGTGACGGTGGTGCTGTTGGGGCTGGCTTGGCAGTTGAAGACCGTCGGCATGACACGCCTGGCCGGGCTGGTGTTGATAGCCCTGGCGGCCCAGATCAGCCTGGGCATCAGCAACGTGCTGTTCCACCTGCCGCTGCCGGTCGCCGTGGCCCACAACGCCGGAGGCGCCGCGCTGTTGTTGAGCCTGGTGTTGGTCAATTATCACGCCCGTACCAGCCTGGTCCGGGTCAAGCATCAAGTCCCGCTGCGCTGGCGCTTCAACCCGCATAAACACGGCCCCAGCCCCATAACAATAAAAGGAGAGATGCCATGGCAACCTTGACCGGTGAACGCCACAGCCAAGCGATCTGGCGCGATTATCTGGAGCTGACCAAGCCCAAAGTGGTGGTGCTGATGCTGATCACCTCGCTGGTGGGCATGTTCCTCGCCACCCGCGCCGGGGTGCCGTGGACGGTGCTGGTGTTCGGCAACCTGGGCATCGCCCTGTGTGCCGGCGGCGCGGCGGCGGTCAACCATGTGGTGGACCGGCGCATCGATGCGGTGATGGCCCGTACCCATAAACGCCCGCTGGCCGAAGGCCGAGTCTCACCGGCCGCAGCACTGACCTTCGCCCTGGCACTGGCGGTGGCCGGCCAAGCGCTGTTGCTGGCGTTCACCAACCCGCTGACCGCCTGGCTGACCCTGGCCTCCTTGCTCGGTTATGCGGTGATCTACACCGGTTTCCTCAAACGGGCGACGCCGCAGAACATCGTCATCGGCGGCCTGGCCGGCGCGGCACCACCGTTGCTGGGCTGGGTGGCCGCCACCGGTCATGTCAGCGCCGAACCGCTGCTGCTGGTGCTGATCATCTTCGCCTGGACCCCGCCGCATTTCTGGGCCCTGGCGATTCATCGCAAGGAGGAATACGCCAAGGCCGATATCCCGATGCTGCCGGTGACCCACGGTGAGCACTACACCAAGGTGCATATCCTGCTGTACACCCTGGCGCTGCTGGCAGTGAGCCTGATGCCCTTTGTGATCCAGATGAGCGGCTTGCTGTACCTGGTTTGCGCCCTCGTGCTGGGTGCCCGGTTTCTGCAATGGGCCGTGGTGTTGTACCGTGGCAGTCGGCCGCACGCGGCGATCAACACGTTCAAGTACTCTATCTGGTACTTGTTCCTGCTGTTCATCGCCCTGCTTGTAGATCACTACTTACTGTTGAGCCTATGACTCGAACCCAGAAAACCGTCTTCATTCTCGTGGCCGTGATCGCGCTGATCCTCGGCCTTACCATCAATAAAGTGCTGACCGGCAAAGGCGAAGGCGACCCCACGGCGCTGATCGACGCCGGCATCATCCTGCTGCCTCAAAGCCGCAACCTGCCAGACGTGAAAATGACCGACCAGGACGGTCAGCCAGTAACGATGGACGGATTGAAAGACAAATGGAGCCTGCTGTTCTTCGGCTACACCTTCTGCCCGGACATCTGCCCCACCACCCTCGCCCAACTGCGCCAGATCAAAAGCGAACTGCCGCCCGAGGCTGTGGATAAATTGCAGATCGTGCTGGTGAGCGTCGACCCGAACCGCGACACGCCCAAGCAACTCAAGCAGTACCTGGGCTACTTCGACCCGCAGTTCATCGGCCTGACCCCGTCATCGATCGAAGACCTGCAGAAGCTGGCCAACGCGGTGAGCATTCCATTCATCCCGGCGGACACCAGCAAGCCCAACTACACGGTCGATCACAGCGGCAACCTCGCGGTCATCGGGCCGGATGGTACTCAACGCGGGTTTATTCGTGCGCCGTTGAACAACCAGAAGCTAGTGGCGCAGTTGCCGGAGATGCTGAAACGCAAATAAAGCCCCTGCTCCCACCACAACTCCTTGTGGTGAGCGGGCTTGCTCGCGAAAGCGGCGGGTCAGCTTGCATCAATGTTGAACATGCCGACACCAGCCCAGACAACCCCGTGGCGAGGGAGCTTGCTCCCGCTCGGCTGCGCAGCAGTCGCAAAACCGGACGATGCGGTTTGCCTGAAGAAATGCAGGGGTCCGCTGCGCAGGCCAGCGGGAGCAAGCTCCCTCGCCACAGGTGGTTTGTGTCGAACCGAATATCCAGCCCAACGCAGCCCCCTGTGGGAGCGAGCCTGCTCGCGATGAAATCGACGCGGTTCCAGACCAAAACAAGTCACCCGCATCGCCGGCAAACCCCGCTCCTACAGAACCTGCCCACACACCTTCACCAAGCCACGCATCCTTGCGCCTTTGCCTACAACTACGCCAGAATCCGCCCGCTTGTGCGCCTTGTCCCGGGGTTCTATTGTCTTCCTGCCACTGCCCATCAGTGGTCGGGTTTAGTAGCTCGGGTCCCACTTCGGTTGTACAAGTCTCATCAGTCAGGCATTTGCCTGTTCTCGATGGTGGCTGTGCGCATGGCGCCCTCGGGCGCGCCGGGTTTGGTGTGGGTTACCGGTCTACTAACTTGCGCACAGCCGCCACCCTTTCGTTTAGTAGCGAGATGGTGCGGCCTAATATGAGGCCCACACCTATGTTCAAAATAACCCCGAATCCGCCAGAGGCAGATTCCACTTCTACATCCGCAAAATCGAAAGCCAAGCAGCAAGACGAAACCACAAAACGCGTGCTTGATCACTACTTGCTGCCGAAATCTGAAAAATCTCAAGACGACCCCAAACCGGGGCAGCTATACACCGTTGTGAAAGGCCTTGATAACGAATGCTTGCTCGCCAACCTCAGCGAGACGTTAGCTTCGGCTGATGCCATGGTGAGTGATCTGGCGTTTGATCTGGATGGATCGAGGCGCCATGTGGCGCAGGGGATTCAGCAGTTGATTGAGCTGAGTTCGTTGTTGGCGAATCGGGTGTTGGATAACGTGGAGCCACGTTAACCGCAACACCATCAAGCTGTGTGGCGAGGAGATATTCCCCTCGCCACACATTGCAGGCCCTCATTCCTGGCGACGCATGAACTCTGCGAAAAGAGGAACTGTAAAATTCAGATATCCGTGATCTGTGCTGTAGATCATTCCCTTGGAAATGATGTTGGCCCGAGTCGGACCAAGCGATGATTGAGGACGCCCCATAACCTTCGCAACATCAGCGATGGCATAGGGGCCATCGCCAAGGGTGGACATGGCTTTTACAAACTGAACCTCCGAAGGTGTAAGCCGATCGATACGGACCCTGAAGAAGCCCGCATCGAGAGAGGCCAATGTCTCCGAATAAGAATGCTCGACATCGTCAGCGGTAATTTCAGGTCCCTCGGCGTTGTTCCATGCCGTGGATGCCCACTCTTGAAGAAAGAAAGGATAGCCCTGCGTCCGATCAACAATGCTGTCCAGAGCTGCAGTGTCGATAGAGGCTTGCTCCTCTAGGATCGGCTTTTGAACGGCTTGAGCCGCAGACGGTTGATCAAGCGCCCCCACCTCCGGGTAAAGGAAAAGCCGCTCGGCATATGACTTCGCCTCACCCGCCAACCGAGCAACTTGCGGAAGACCTGCACCGACCAGCAGCACCGGAAGCCCTTCTTGCGACATGCGATGGATAGAGACAATCAGTGCCGATAGATCTGCTTCGGTGAGGTATTGGACTTCATCAATGAGAAGAATCCAGCCTTTACCGGCGGCCTGTGCGGCTTCACCTATTACAGTAAAAAGATCTGGAAGGTCGTATTGAAGATTTCCGCTATCCGCGAGTCCAGGCTCAGGCTCAACACCAATCTCAATACCGCCAATATCAATCTTGAAGATTGATGCAAAGCTGCGAAGTCCTTTTAGCCCACGATTAGCAATTTGCTTGGCGACCTCAACGCTGGAAAGCGCGCGCATGACCTTTCGCATTTCAGGATAAAGAAGACGTGCAAGGCTTTCACGTTCTGGCGCCTCCACTTTGGAGACGAAAAGACCTTCCTCCTTTGCAATTTTTCCTATCTCATTCAACAGGACCGTCTTACCCGTGCCTCTTAAGCCAAGGAGCATGATGGAACGAGCACTTCGCCCATTGACGGCTCGCCCACAGGCAATTCTTGCCGCCTCAAGAATCAGGTCGCGCCCCGCCAGTTCAGGGGGCCTGCTGCCCGCCCCGGGCGCAAACGGATTACGGTAGGGATCCATGTCGACCTCACGAAATAGCAAAATCTATAGAAAGATAGCTAAAGCTAGCTGAAATACCTAGTTTTTGCTATGCATTGCTATCATTCAATAGAAGCGGATTTATTTCTGATGTTTTCTATGAGTGCTGCGCACTCAAGCGGGGGCAAGCGCCCTCGCCACGGTAGATCGAGTCGCCGGGGGGGTATCAGGGGTGACGGTCCAGTTTCTTGAGAAACTCGGTCATTTCCTTTTCCGCCTGCGGAAACGGGGACATGGGCAAACGCGCGGAAACGGGGAAGGAAACGGGACAGACCACGATTATGAGACGGTCCGATTACAGGTGAGCGCAAAATCGTGATCTGTCCCCAGTTCCCGCAACAACTCAGATTTTCAGCTCGATCACACGCCCCTAAAAATCGCCGTGATCCATGAAATCATTGGTGTTACGGACGGTGCCGCGTTGTTGAGCAGATTTGAAAACGAGGCCAAATTCATTCTTCAGTATCCGTCCGAAAAGATTCAACCGACGCGCAACGGATGCCGTGCAGTGCCTTTATTTAACGAACCTCAGGCATGCGAACCCAGTCTTGATTTGCAGCTGTTGAATGGGTTCGACGCTCTCCTGATCGCCGACTTTCTTGATCACGCCTACCCCGCAGAAGTATTCGTCGCGGTTGAAGATTGGGAGAATGCCCACCTTGGGCTTGCTCCAGGAGCCTTGGATCAAGGTGTAGGTGGCGCCGTTCTGTGGCGTGAAGGAGAACGGTATTTGACACACGCTGCTTCCTGCGACCTGCCCATAGGTCAGGATCAGCTCCTTGTCCACGGCAACCCGGGATTCGATGTAGTCGCCGTTAGAGGGCAGGATTGTGTAACCCGCATAGCATCCATTATCGCTGAAGGTCATGGCATCCAGTCTCGCACCATTTCCAGCCTTGAGGCGAACCGTTGCGGAGGGTTCATTGGGGCCGGGAACGACATACTGCTTGCCCTGCAAAAAAGAAGTGCAACCGCTAATTACCAGCGCACCGGCCAACAAGATACAGCGGCCGGACTTTTGATTGAGGTACATCCATCTCTCCCTGATTTCCATTGGGTGCCCTGACCTTTCCGGGGCTTGGGGCTGCCGAATCGCGGGCTGATGATAATGGATTCGGTGGTGTATCAACCAGATTCGGGACAACAGCTCCCTAGCCACTCACTGAAACGGCGACAGCCCACGATGATGAGACGGTCCGGTTACAGGTGAACGCAAAATCATGGTCTCTTTCCGAAGTAGCGCCAAGGACGTAAACCCACCTTGCAGTTGACGGAGACGCGCATCGACGTAAAATCGCGCCCCCAAAATCAGCATGCATAGCGAAAAGGAGCTTCGATGCAACGGGTGATGATTGTTGGTCAGCCTGGGTCTGGAAAGAGCACCTTGGCACGTAAGCTTGGCGAGCATACGGGCTTGCCTGTCGTTCATATCGACACTATTCACTGGCTGCCAGGATGGGTCGAACGAACCTGTGACGAAAAAACGCGCCTCTGTCGCGAGGTCGAGGCCCGTGATCGCTGGATATTCGAAGGAGGCCATTCAGCTACTTGGGACAACCGATTGAGCCGCGCAGATCTTTTGATATGGATTGATCGATCGGCGACGCTTAGATTCTGGCGCGTACTGCTCAGAACGCTGCTTAAGCACGGTCGATCTCGGCCTGACTTGCCGGAGAACTGCCCCGAACGACTGGCTAATCTGCCGGAGTTTTTCAGGTTCATGTGGCGGACGAAAAAATCAGCACGAGCGAAGATGGAACAACTTGTGGCGACTGCGCCATCGGCATGCCGCGTAGTCTGTCTGCGGTCTAATCGGGACACCAGGATTTTTCTCGCGAACATTGGAAATGTCGACTGACTAGGCCACATCACGGTTCTCCTTGGACAAAGGGATTCATTTTCAGAAGATCTCTCTTTCCCCTTGTCAGTCTCCCTTTTTCAGTCGTCCCCTTTTCAGTCAAGGCAGGACGCACCGACCGCTGTCGCCCGGCGTAACTGCGACATGACGTTCCCCGCCGTAATCGCCGTCGTAGGCGACATTGGGCAACCGCTCGCGGTCAGCGCCTCTGCGACCCAGGTATTGCAGGTATAAAACAGCGAATAGCGACCCTCGGCCTGGTAGAACCGGCTCTCTCCATACAAGCCAGGCCCGAGCACCACCAAGGTGCCCGTCGCTGAGTGAGTGAAGGTCCCGGCCACGAACGCGAGCAGTCGTCGGTAACCGTCCTCCGTCACCCGCACCTCGATGACCTCGCTTGTGGCGAAACGCCGCCTGGGATCCCCGTCAATCTTGACCGCATGCAGCACGGTTGCCTTCGACCCGAACAAGGCTCGCAGGGCGAGGCTCAAGGTGGCCTGTGGGGCTCGGTAAAAATCCTCGTCACCCCAACCGAACTCCACGAAGTCGCCGTCGCTGAACGCTTCGGCCAGTGTGGGAAGCACCTGAAGCAGATCGGGGCGCGCAATGACCAACCCGGTATGCAGGCCATGATTCACTACATAGAAGGACCGCCAATCGCCACCCGCACTCCTCGGCGGGTCCGACGCGGTAGCGCAGCCGAACAGCGTGAGGACCAGGGCCAGCACTACAACGCTGCTGTTCGAATGCAGGTCTATGCCACAGAATTTCATCACAGCCTCCTCAGCAGAAGTCTAAGTTCGCACCTTGAATTTTGCGCCACCTCTGTGAGGGGGAAGGCCGGCCAGATGATTCTCAGATTTATTTTGTCTAGTCCTGAATAAGGTTTACACCTGTTTCAGGACTAGACACTTCCGTGTCGAGAGTTGGATTCATCTACTGCCGTCTAAGGTTTGACGCGAAGGGAATGCACAAACGCGGCTGCGGGGGACGTTGTTTAGGTGCCTGATCAATCTTGAGACCGTTTTATTGCGTAGGCGAGCTGCTCGGCGTTGTTGCGCAATTCAATGAATTTTTCGTTTAGCTCGACATGACCTGGATTCCAGGAAAGGACGCCACCGACATAGCTTTGACCAAGAATGAGATCATTTAATGAGCCCATTCCGCCATAGGCTGACAGTAGATACTCAATCCCAGAGTAATCAGAATCCAGCAATAGTGCCCTTGCCTTACGCATCCAGAAACTCCAGTGGGTGTCTCCGCCGCTTTCAAGCACTATTGCAAGCTGATCAAGAATGCAGATCAGCTCTTCAGTTTTCGGTCCCATTTCTCGACATAGTCCAAGTGAAGTGCGGCATGAGGAGGATGATTCGCTATTGAGTATTTCTCGCCTACTAGCTAAAAAAGCTACTGTTTCGCCATCAGGATGTCCAGGGGCCGCTCTCTGCCGGTGACGACAGTCGAGAATCGGCCACAGCGGGCGCCTAGACATCAATCTCACATATTGCTTCCTCCGCCTGTATCCGTAACGTCAGCCCTGACGCAAAGCACACAACTAAGTGCTGGTCTGCCGGAATGTTATCCGCCAGGTAAAAATTTTTCGTCTCAGCACCAGACTCCACAGTTCCAATCGCATGAAGTACACAATCATCCTCGGCCAAATCCGGATCGCGCCCCTCGGCACGAAAGTAGCTCACCTCACGGAATTTCACGGTGATCTGTCTCGCTTCCTCTGGTGGCACCCAGTCTTCGGTGCGCCGAGTAAACCTGAGAATGAGTGTGCGCTCTAGCGCTGCATAGTGAATGGCGCTGGCCGCATAGAAGTTATGTAGGTCGTGGGCTCGTCCTTCGGCCTCGACCTCAATGTGGCCAAACGTAAAACCTCGAAATTGCATCAACGGCTCCTCATCGCGACGGGTGCATAAAAAGAGCGAAAGGCGAAGAATACATTTTCAGAAGAACTCTCCCCTTTACCATTCAGCCAACCTCCTCAAACCGCCGCCGCTTCATGAACAACCCCATCCCTATCGCCACGGCAAAAACCGACAGCAACCCCAGATCAAACCCCAACAAGCGGGTCTGACCGGCCAAAACGCAGCCAACCGCACCCGCCACCACCAACACCACGCCTAGCCACTTGCGTAGCAGATAGGGTTTGAGGAATCGATCGAGCAGAAAGGACAACACCAAGGCAATGACCAATTGAGTAATTACGGACATGTACGTCTCCAGTCAGGCCTTGATGATCAATGTCGAGAGGGTGCGTTGCGGGCCGATGCCGCCGTTGACCTGCGCTTCTATGCTGACCAGTACGTCGCCCGCATGGTAGGTGGGCAGGATTTCATTGGCATACGTGCGCACACCGGCCCCTACAGATGCCGCCACGTAAGAGGGGGCCACAGCCTTGGCGGCGGCAGTGAAGGCCGCGGCTGCAAGGGTGGCGATCGTGGTGCGCTGGGTATTGAGGGCATCGCCCTGTTGCCGGGTCAGCGGCTTGGAGATGCCGATCATCATCACGCACGGCAGGTTTTTGGCCAGCATCTTGTCGTACACCTCGACGACCTTGCTGTTGACCTCATAGTGGGCACTTTTCGCTTCGCCAAAATGCAGCTCGCGCAAGCGCCCACGTTCGCTGTCGGTGAGGGTGATCTGCGAGACGTTGAAGACGATCCCGTGATTGCCCATGTATTGGAAAGTCCCTTCGAACTTCATCGCCCATATCCTTTTGGGGTAAAGGTGGCGATTCTCTACAAGGAGCGGATTGGATTCAAATCATTTCGCCTTGCCGGCAGGGTGTGTTGGTCATGCGCAGGAGTCGCAGTGTGTCAGGCTGATTCCGTTGGCTTTTTTGGGTCTGCTTCGCAGCCCAGCGGGGATAAATCCCCTCGCCACAGGGTTTTGTGTGTTGGCTGTTTGGCGGGCTGTTATTGAAGACGTGGTCGGCTTTTTTATGAGTGCTGCGCACTCAAGCGGGAGCAAGCTCCCTCGCCACAGAAGCGGTCCTATGCGAAGTCAGGAGTGGCGATCTGAACTGGTCAAGTTTGTGTTTTACACCCAGAAGTCGTTAGCCACTCCAATCAATTGAATAGCCTCCTCATCCAAGGGCTCGGCGAAGATGATGTTCAAGTCGCGGTAACCGGAATGGTCCCCCACCAAGCTCAACTCGAATCGAGCCCCGGACGCGTCGGCTTCGTAGCTCTTCAAGTAAGTCAGGTTCTTGGCTTCATTGAAAATCACGTCCAGCGTGCCGTCGTAACCATTTCCCAGCCGGGTAAAACCCAAAGCGGACAAGTCGATCGTGTCTTCACCCGCGGTATAGTCCATCAGGCGATCAGTATGGTTTTCGGTGGCGGTACGGTAGCTGTCGCTCAGTCCGTCGAAGCGGAACACATCGTTGTTACCGCCCCCCACCAACAGGTCTCGACCCTCTCCGCCAACCAACACATCATTCCCTAGCGCGCCATAAAGGCGATCATCGCCCGCGAACCCTTCGATGATTTCGCTTCGAGCGTTGCCTTGTAAACGATCGTCCCCTTCGGTGCCCATCAACCTGGCTTGCTGAAACAGGATGTTGGTTTCATTCAGCGCTTGGCCCAAGTTACCGTCAAAGACCACTTCGAAGCGTTCCCCATCGGCGTTGGCCTCGAAACTCTTGAGGTAGGTCCGCGTCCCGCTTTCATTGACGCGTATCGCCAGCGTTCCGTCATGGCCATTGCCAAGCCCGAGGAAGCCCAGGGAGGAGAGGTCGAGGGTATCGCTGTTGGGGTCGAAGTCGGTGATGCGGTCGCTATGGGCCGCGGTTGCGGTTCGGTAGCTGTCTGTGACTGACTGGTAACGGAACGTGTCGGCCCCGGCACCGCCCGTGAGCAGGTCACGACCTTGCTGGCCGTCGAGCAGATCGTTTCCAGCCCCGCCAAAGATCGCATCGTCGAACGACGCGGTGCCGAGCAAGAAGTCATCGTCGTGGCCACCGTCAAGGTGGTAATAGCCGTCGTCGGGATTGCCAAAGCTGTGGTCCAGACGACCGTCGGGGTTCAACTGGACCAAGGCGGCCAGATAGCCGTCCGCGCTCGTACCTTGGCTTCCGCCAATCAATAGCTTGCCGTCGGCCAGCACGATCATGTCGGCGACTGCAAAAGGAGCGCTTTCCGAGCCCCAACTTACCCGACCTTGTTCACCGAAATCGCTGTCGAGTGAGCCGTCGGCATTGAGTCGGATGACGGTCGCCACGCCGCCCGAGGCGCCCGCCAGCAGGATTTTGCCGTCATCCTGGATGACCAGGGCGTCTGCGTGGACATTCAGGGCCAGGCTGCCGCCGTTCGCAAAGCTGCTATCCAGCGTACCGTCCGGGTTGAGGCGGGTCAGGGTGTCTTGCCCCGTGACCAATACCTTCCCGTCTCCCTGCAATGAAACGTCGAACGTGCCGCTGGGGTGAATGCCGATGGACGCGGGTAGGTGCAGGACCCCGGCCTCTCCAAAAGACGAAATCAAGCCCCCCGTCGCGTCGAAGCGGGCGATATAGATCTCCCCAGAGGGATATCCAGCGCTGGCGAAAAAGCTGCCGTCGCGTTGCACGGAGAACGACGCTTGCTGGCCTAGATCTTCATTCCAATAGAAAGGCACTGTCACGGTGCCGCCGTTCCCGAAACTCGTGTCGAGGCTGCCGTCCGCCAAGTTACGACTGACGCCCGACACCCAGGCGTCTCCTACTTTCACGTAGCGCGCCACCAGGTAGCCCCCGCCCGGCTGCACGGCGGCATTGCCGCCGTCCTCGATGTCGAGCGACACCGGGAGAAGGGATTTACCGTCGCCGCTGAAGTCGCGGTCCAGGCTACCGTTGGCATTGAACCGGACCAGGCTGCCGGTGAAGCCTGAATCCTCTTCGCCTCCTAGCCCCAGGCGGCTATAAGCGCCAAGCCAGATAGCACCGTCCGGATCGACCGTGATACCTGCGATTTTGTCCGAGCCCCATAAGGTCGTGGCGACCATGCCTGTTTTTTGCACAAGTGAAGCGGCGGGCGAAATGCTCTGGCTCATGTCCATGCCTCCGGTAGCTGTCTAGCGCCAAAGACTATAGGCACGGGTCGGTCGGGTTGCCACTTTACGAGACGAAGGGAGGTTCTTGGGCGACCTTCTACTATCGATGCAACCGGTCTCCGGCAACTGCGCAAGACAACGCTAGGCTGGCTGAAGTTGCGTGTTGGCTGTTTGGGGCTGCTTCGCAGCCCAGCGGGGATAAATCCCCTCACCACAGGGTTTTGTGTGTTGGTTGTTTGGCGGGCGGGTAGTGAGAACGCGGTGGGCTTTTTTGTGAGTGCTTCGCACTCAAGCGGGAGCAAGCTCCCTCGCCACGGGTACGTGGCGTTCAGGGGTGGCGGTCCAGTTTTTTCAGGAACACGGTCATTTCTTTTTCGGCTTGTTTGTCGCCATGGGCGCGGGCGGCTTCGAGGCCTTGTTCCCAGGCTTGGCGGGCTGCCGGTAGGTCGCCTTGGCCTTGGTGTGCTTTGCCTAAGAGTTTCCATGCTGCTGAGTATTTGGGGTCGAGTTCGACGCAGCGTTGGAAGTGTTCGGCGGCCCGGGCGAATTCGCCGAGGTCCAGGTAGCCCTTGCCCAGGCCGAATCGCAGCAATGAGTTATCCACACCTTTGGCGAGCATTTTTTCCAGGGAGTCGAGCATGGCGGCGTCCTTATCTGGTGTGTCAGGGGTTGATTAGTTGGCTGCTAGATAGCTATCGCGAGCAAGCTCGCTCCCACAGGGGGTTGGGGTGGCTCACAAATATTTGTGAGCCATGGAGATCCTCTGTGGGAGCGAGCTTGCTCGCGATGAGGCCATTGCTGCCACCGCAAAGCCTGGATCAGAAGAAACTCAACCCCACATGGAACAGCTTCTCCACATCACGAATATGCTTTTTATCCACCAGGAACAGGATCACATGGTCGCCGGTCTGGATCATGGTGTCGTCATGGGCGATGAGCACTTGCTCGTCGCGGATGATCGCGCCGATGGTGGTGCCTGGCGGCAGGCCGAGGTCGCGGATGGCCTTGCCGATGACTTTGCTGGACTTGGCATCGCCATGGGCAATCGCCTCGATGGCTTCGGCCGCGCCACGGCGCAGGGAGTGCACGCTGACGATGTCGCCGCGCCGCACGTGGGCCAGCAAGGTGCCGATGGTTGCCAGTTGCGGGCTGATGGCGATGTCGATCTCGCCACCCTGGATCAGGTCGACGTAGGCCGGGTTGTTGATGATGGTCATCACCTTCTTCGCCCCCAGGCGCTTGGCCAGCAGCGAGGACATGATGTTGGCTTCGTCGTCGTTGGTCAGGGCCAGGAAGATGTCGGCGTCGGCGATGTTTTCTTCCAGGAGCAAGTCACGGTCCGAGGCGCTGCCCTGCAACACCACGGTGCTGTCGAGGTTATCCGAGAGGTAACGGCAGCGCGTCGGGTTCATCTCGATGATCTTGACCTGATAGCGGCTTTCGATGGCTTCGGCCAGACGCTCGCCGATCTGCCCGCCGCCGGCAATCACGATGCGCTTGTTGTTTTCGTCGAGACGGCGCATTTCGCTCATCACCGCGCGAATATTGGCCTTGGCGGCGATGAAAAAAACCTCGTCGTCCGCTTCGATCACCGTATCGCCCTGGGGCAGGATCGGCCGGTCACGTCGGAAAATCGCCGCGACCCGCGTCTCCACATTCGGCATGTGCTCGCGCAGCTGGCGCAGTTGCTGGCCCACCAGCGGTCCGCCGTAGTAGGCCTTGACCGCGACCAATTGCGCCTTGCCTTCGGCAAAGTCGATCACCTGCAAAGCGCCCGGGTGTTCGATCAGGCGCTTGATGTAGTTGGTCACCACTTGCTCGGGGCTGATCAGTACATCCACCGGGATCGCTTCGTTGTCGAACAGGTCGGCGCGGGTCAGGTAGGCCGCCTCGCGCACCCGGGCGATCTTGGTCGGGGTGTGGAACAGCGTGTGAGCGACCTGGCAGGCCACCATGTTGGTTTCATCGCTGTTTGTGACAGCCACCAGCATGTCGGCATCGTCGGCACCGGCCTGACGCAGCACCGTAGGCAATGAGCCACGGCCCTGTACGGTACGGATGTCGAGGCGGTCACCGAGATCGCGCAGGCGGTCACCGTCGGTGTCGACCACGGTGATGTCGTTGGCTTCACTGGCCAGATGTTCAGCCAGCGAACCGCCGACCTGCCCTGCGCCGAGGATGATGATTTTCATCCGGTCACTCCTATCGAATCGGTTTTAACCGCGTGCGGCGGCGATCTTGATCAGTTTGGCGTAGTAGAACCCGTCGTGGCCGCCCTCTTGGGCCAGCAACTGCCGACCATGGGGCTGCTTCACCCCGGCCTGGCTGGCAATGTCCAGCTCCCGGGCACCGGGGGTACGGGCGAGGAATGCTTCGATCACTTCGGTGTTCTCGGTCGGCAATGTCGAACACGTGGCATACAGCAGCATGCCGCCGACTTCCAGGGTTATCCACAACGCATCGAGCAATTGCCCCTGCAACACCGCCAGTGCGGCGATATCGTCCGGCTGGCGGGTGAGCTTGATGTCGGGATGACGGCGGATCACGCCGGTGGCCGAACACGGTGCGTCCAGCAGGATGCGTTGAAATGGCTTGCCATCCCACCAGCTGGCGGTGTCGCGGCCATCGGCGGCAATCAGTTCGGCGTCCAGGCCAAGGCGTTCGAGGTTTTCCTTCACGCGCACCAGGCGCTTGGCTTCCAGGTCCACCGCCACCACGCCGGCCAGCTTCGGCTCGGCCTCGAGAATGTGGCAGGTCTTGCCACCCGGTGCGCAGCAGGCATCCAGCACGCGTTGGCCGGGCGCCAGCTCCAGCAGGTCGGCAGCCAGTTGCGCGGCTTCGTCCTGGACGCTGATCCAACCGTCGGCAAAGCCCGGCAGCGCGCGTACATCGCCGGGGGTTTCCAGCACGATGCCGTCGCGGCTGTACTGGCACGGGATGGCCGGGATGCCAGCCTCGCCCAGTAACGCCAGGTAGGCATCGCGCGTATGGTGGCGACGGTTGACCCGCAGGATCATCGGCGGATGGGCATTGTTGGCCGCGCAGATAGCCTCCCACTGCTCGGGCCAGAAGGCTTTCAGGGATTTTTGCAGCCAGCGCGGGTGGGCGGTGCGCACCACCGGGTCGTGTTCCAGCTCGGCCAGCAGGGCTTCGCTTTCCCGTTGGGCGCGGCGCAGCACGGCATTGAGCAGGGCCTTGGCCCACGGCTTTTTCAGTTTGTCGGCGCAGCCCACGGTTTCACCGATGGCGGCGTGGGCAGGCACGCGGGTGTAGAGCAATTGATAGAGCCCCACCAGCAGCAGTGCCTCGACGTCGGCATCGGCGGCCTTGAACGGTTTCTGCAGCAGCTTCGCCGCCAGGGCCGACAGCCGTGGCTGCCAACGGGCGGTGCCGAACGCCAGGTCCTGGGTGAAACCGCGATCACGGTCTTCAACCTTGTCCAGTTGGGTCGGCAGGGAACTGTTGAGTGAGGCTTTTCCGCTCAGGACCGCGGCAAGTGCCTTGGCGGCGGCCAGACGCGGGTTCATGAAGCGTCCGCCGCTTGGCCCAGCACCGTGCCGACGGCAAATTTCTCACGACGGCTGTTGTACAAATCGCTGAAGTTCAGCGCCTTGCCACCGGGTAATTGCAGACGTGTCAGACACAGCGCCTGCTCGCCACAGGCGACGACGAGGCCGTCCTTGCTGGCACCAAGGATTTCACCCGGCGCGCCCTGCCCCTCGGCGTGGCTTGCCGCCAGCACTTTCAGGGCCTCGCCGTTCAAGGTGCTGTGGCAGATCGGCCACGGGTTGAAGGCACGCACCAGACGCTCCAGCTCGATGGCCGGGCGGCTCCAGTCGATGCGTGCTTCGTCCTTGTTCAGTTTGTGGGCGTAGGTGGCGAGGCTGTCATCCTGCACTTCGCCTTCCAGCGTGCCGGCGGCGAGGCCGGCGATGGCCTGGACCACGGCCGGCGGGCCGATCAGTGCGAGGCGGTCATGCAGGCTGCCGCCGGTGTCTTCGGCGCTGATGGGCGTGCTGACCTTGAGCAGCATCGGCCCGGTGTCCAGGCCGGCTTCCATGCGCATCACGGTGACGCCGCTCTCGGCATCGCCGGCTTGCACGGCGCGCTGGATCGGCGCCGCACCGCGCCAGCGTGGCAGCAGCGAGGCGTGGCTGTTAATGCAACCCAGACGCGGAATGTCCAGCACCACTTGGGGCAGGATCAGGCCGTAGGCGACCACCACCATCAAGTCGGGCTTGAGTGCGGCCAAGTCGGCCTGGGCCTGAGCGTCGCGCAGGGTCGGCGGCTGCAAGACCTGCAAACCGTTCTCCAGGGCCAATTGCTTGACTGGGCTGGGCATCAGTTTTTGCCCGCGACCGGCCGGCCGATCCGGCTGGGTGTAGACCGCGATGATTTCATGGGGGCTGGCCAGCAGGGCCTTGAGGTGTTCGGCGGCGAACTCGGGAGTGCCGGCAAAGACGATGCGCAGTGGCTCAGTCATGGGAAGCTCTCATTTACAAAGCAGTCGCAAAAGAAAAAGGCTTGCCGCGGCAAGCCTTTGAAGGGGGCGTCAAGCATTCTGGCGATGAAGTTTTTCCAGTTTTTTCTTGATCCGGTCACGCTTGAGGGTAGACAGGTAGTCCACGAACAGCTTGCCGTTGAGGTGATCGCACTCATGCTGGATGCACACCGCCAGCAACCCTTCGGCGATCAGCTCGTAAGGCTGGCCGTCACGGTCCAGGGCTTTGATCTTGACCTTCTGCGGGCGGTCGACGTTTTCGTAGAAGCCGGGCACCGAGAGACAGCCTTCCTGGTATTGGTCCATCTCGTCGGTCAGGGTTTCGAACTCGGGATTGATGAACACCCGGGGCTCGCTGCGGTCTTCGGAAAGGTCCATCACGACGATACGCTTGTGCACGTTGACCTGGGTCGCGGCGAGGCCGATGCCTGGCGCCTCATACATTGTTTCAAACATGTCATCGACCAACTGACGCACTTCGTCGTCCACTACGGCCACCGGTTTGGCGATAGTGCGCAGGCGCGGGTCCGGAAATTCGAGAATGTTCAAAATGGCCATAAGCTTGATAAATGCACGTGTGAAGTAAAGTCGGGTGGCTGGCCTGGCGTGTCTTGGGATGCAGGCTACCGTTGTAAAACGTTGCTCCTCAATCACGGAGCGAGCCACGGGGGCTCTGGCGTTTTACGCGAACGCACATAATAAAGGGATTCACCGCATGAGGAAATCACTACTCGCCCTGCTGCTTCTGGCCTCGGCCGGTATCGCGCACGGGCAAGTGCAACTTCGGGAAGGTTTTCCCCAGCAATACACAGTGGTGACGGGGGACACGCTGTGGGACATCTCCGGCAAATACTTGCGTGAACCGTGGAAATGGCCCGAACTCTGGCAAGCCAACCCACAGATCGAGAACCCCAACCTGATTTATCCCGGCGACACCCTGTCGCTGGTCTACGTCAACGGTCAACCGCGCCTGACCCTCAATCGCGGCGCTTCGCGGGGCACCATCAAGCTGTCACCGCGCATTCGCAGCTCGCCGGTGGCCGACGCGATCCCGAGCATCCCGCTGCAGGCCATCAACAGCTTTTTGCTGAGCAACCGCATCGTCGACACGGCCGAGGATTTCGACAAGGCGCCCTACATCGTTGCCGGCGATGCCGAACGGGTCCTCAGCGGCACGGGAGACCGGATCTTTGCCCGCGGCCCCTTCGACGCAAACCAGTCGGCGTATGGCATCTTCCGGCAGGGCAAGGTCTACACCGATCCCGAAACCAAGGAGTTCCTGGGCATCAACGCCGATGACATCGGCAGCGGTGAAGTCGTGGCGAGCGAAGGCGACATCACAACCCTGGCCCTGCAACGCACGACCCAGGAGGTGCGCCTCGGCGATCGTCTGTTCAGTGGCGAAGAACGCTCGATCAACTCGACGTTCATGCCCAGCGCACCGAAATCGGAGATCAACGGGCTGATCCTCGATGTACCCCGCGGCGTCACCCAGATCGGCGCCCTGGATGTAGTCACCCTGAACAAGGGCCGTCGCGACGGGCTGGCCGAAGGCAATGTGCTGGCGGTGATGAAGACCGGCGAGACCGTGCGCGACCGCATCACCGGCGAGCAGGTGAAAATTCCCGATGAACGTGCTGGCCTGCTGATGGTTTTTCGCACCTACGACAAGCTCAGCTATGGCTTGGTGCTATACGCCTCGCGCTCGCTGGCGGTACTCGACAAAGTGCGCAATCCATAACGGGTCTCACAAGTTACCAACAGAGTTATCCACAGCTTGTTCCCGTTTCGACGGGGCTTATAACGATCAAGGATGATCCATGTCATTGCCTGAATCTGCTTCGGTTTCCCCTGCGGAACTGGAGGCCCGTCTGCGCCTGCACCGCTTGCCGGAACTGGGCCCCAAACGTTTCATGACCCTGATGGAGGCCTTTGGCTCGGCCTCCAAAGCCATCAGCGCACCGGCCAGCGCCTGGCGAGCGCTGAGGTTGCCCGCGGCGTGTGCCGAGGCTCGGCGCAACCCGGATGTGCGTGACGGCGCCGCCCATGCATTGGCCTGGCTGGAGGGTTCGGCCCAGCGTTTACTGATGTGGGACCAGCCTGACTACCCCGCGCTGCTGGCGCAGATCAGCGATGCGCCACCGCTGTTGTTCGTCGCCGGCGACGCGACCATTCTGGAAAAACCACAGCTGGCGATGGTCGGCAGCCGCCGGGCATCGCGACCGGGCATGGACACCGCCGCGGCGTTTTCCCGAAGCCTGGCCGGTGCCGGTTTTGTCATCACCAGCGGCCTGGCCCTGGGCATCGACGCGGCGGCCCATCAAGCGGCGCTGGATGTGGGCGGGCAAACAATTGGCGTGTTGGGCACCGGGCTGGAAAATTTTTATCCACAGCGCAATCGTCGGCTGGCGGACGCGATGATCGCCCAAGGCAGCGCGGTGCTGTCGGAGTTCCCGCTGGACGCGCCGCCCCACGCCAGCAACTTTCCTCGTCGCAACCGGATCATCAGCGGTCTGTCCCTCGGTGTACTGGTGGTGGAGGCCAGTGTCGCCAGCGGTTCGCTGATCACCGCACGCTTGGCGGCCGAACAAGGCCGCGAGGTGTACGCCATTCCGGGGTCGATCCACCACCCCGGCGCGAAGGGCTGCCATCAGTTGATCCGCGACGGCGCGGCGCTGGTGGAAACCGTCGAGCACATCCTTGAAGCATTGCGGGGCTGGCAGCAGTTGCCGCTGTCCATGGAACCGACGCCCGTCACCCATCCGCTGTTGCGCTTGCTCCATGCCGCGCCGCTTGGCAGCGAAGCGCTGGCCGCCGCCAGCGGCTGGAGCTTGCCCAAAGTCCTGGCGGCGCTGACTGAGCTGGAAATGGAGGGACGGGCGGTCTGTGACAACGGGCGCTGGTTTGCGCGCTAGGTTTTATGGGGAAGATCGGTAAACTGCGCACAGCCTTATTTGCGTTGTGGAGAGTCTTTCATGGTCAACAGTTGGCGTGTGCAACAAGCCGCGCGAGAAATTCGCGCCGGGGCGGTGATTGCCTATCCAACCGAAGCGGTCTGGGGCCTGGGCTGCGACCCGTGGAACGAAGACGCGGTGGAGCGCCTGCTGGCGATCAAGTCGCGGCTGCCCGATAAGGGTTTGATCCTGGTGGCTGACAACATCCACCAGTTCGACTTTCTGTTCGAAGATTTCCCTGAAACCTGGATGGATCGAATGGCCAGCACCTGGCCTGGGCCTAATACCTGGCTGGTGCCGCACCAGAATCTGCTGCCGCAATGGATTACCGGTGTGCACGACACGGTTGCGCTGCGGGTCAGCGATCACCCCACCGTGCGCGACTTGTGCTCACTGGTGGGGCCGCTGGTGTCCACCTCGGCCAACCCTCAGGGCCGCCCGGCGGCGCGCACGCGAATTCGCGTCGAGCAATATTTCCGTGGGCAGATCGACCTGGTGCTGGGCGGTAACCTGGGTGGGCGCAAGAACCCCAGCGTGATTCGCGACCTGGCGACCGGCAACGTGGTGCGGCCGGACTGAGCCCGAACACACCTTCTGCATCTTGCACAAAACCAGTGTGGGAGCGAGCTTGCTCGCGATAGCATCAGGTCAGTTAGCATTGATGTTGGCTGACATACCGCTATCGCGAGCAAGCTCGCTCCCACAGGTTCTTTAGCACCCTCTAAATCAGGGCAAAAGAATCGTCGACCCGGTTGTGCGCCGCGCCGACAACTCGGCCTGGGCCTTGGCCGCTTCGGCCAGTGGATAACGCTGGTTGATATCCACTTTGATCTTGCCGCTGCTGATCATGCCGAACAGCTCATCGGCCATGCGCTGCAGGTTCTCGGCGTTATTGGCGTAAGTGGCCAGGGTCGGACGGGTGACGTACAGCGAGCCTTTGGCCGCGAGTATCCCCAGGTTCACGCCGTCCACCGCACCGGAAGCATTGCCGAAACTCACCAACAGGCCACGGGGCGCTACGCAGTCCAGGGAGGTCAGCCAGGTGTCCTTGCCGACACCGTCATAGACCACCGGGACTTTCTTGCCGTCGGTCAGCTCCAGCACCCGCTGTACGACGTTTTCCTTGCTGTAGTCGATGGTTTCCCAAGCGCCGTGGGATTTGGCGATTGCGGCTTTTTCCGCTGAGCTGACGGTGCCGATCAATCGCACGCCCAGGGCCTTGGCCCACTGGCAGGCCAAAGAGCCCACGCCACCAGCAGCGGCATGGAACAGGATGGTTTCCCCCCCTTTGAGCTCATAGGTCTGACGCAGCAGGTATTGCACGGTCAGGCCCTTGAGCATCACGCCGGCCGCCTGTTCGAAACTGATGGACTCGGGCAAATGCACCAGATTGGCCTCGGGCAACACATGCACGTCGCTGTAGGCCCCCAGCGGACCGCTGCCATAAGCTACCCGGTCACCGACCTTGAACCGCGTGACGTCTGAACCGACGGCCTCGACCACACCCGCCCCCTCGGCCCCCAAGCCCGACGGCAAGGCCGGTGGCGGGTAAAGACCGCTGCGATAATAGGTATCGATGAAGTTCAGGCCGATCGCCTTGTTGCTGACCCGCACCTGCTGCGGGCCCGGTTCGGCAGGCTGGTAGCCCACGTACTCGAGCACTTCGGGGCCGCCGTGGGAACTGAACTGAATACGTTTGGCCATCTTCACTTTCTCCTTGTCGTGGACTTTTTACCAAGCCTGCTATCGGACTCCTAAGCTTGACCTTCGTCAACTGTGGCGTAGGCAAGTGCGGTGGTATCCTGTGCGCCCATTTGCCACCGGCCCGCTGCAAGCCGCGTAGCGTAGCCCTGATCAAGGTGATGTCATGACCACTCGCACCGAGGCCGTGAAAGCCTACCTGCTCGACCTGCAAGACCGCATCTGTGCGGCCCTGGAAACCGAAGACGGCGGCACTCGTTTCGTCGAAGATGCCTGGACCCGCCCCGCCGGTGGTGGCGGTCGCACGCGAGTGATTGAAAACGGTACGGTGATCGAAAAGGGCGGCGTCAACTTTTCCCACGTCTTCGGCAGCGGTCTCCCCCCCTCGGCCAGCGCCCATCGGCCGGAACTGGCCGGGCGCGGCTTCGAAGCGCTGGGCGTGTCATTGGTCATCCATCCCCACAACCCTCATGTGCCTACGTCCCACGCCAATGTGCGTTTTTTCATCGCTGAAAAGGAAGGCGAAGAGCCGGTCTGGTGGTTCGGCGGCGGCTTCGACCTGACACCGTACTACGGCGTGGCAGAAGACTGCGTGCATTGGCACCGCGTTGCCCAACAGGCCTGTGCCCCGTTCGGCCCCGACGTGTATTCGCGCTACAAAGCCTGGTGCGACAGCTATTTCCATATCAAGCATCGCAACGAGCCCCGTGGCATTGGCGGCCTGTTTTTCGACGACCTGAACGAGTGGGATTTCGACACCAGCTTCGCCTTCATGCGCGCCATCGGCGATGCCTACATCGAGGCTTACCTGCCTATCGTGCGCCGCCGCAAGCAGGACCCGTTTACCGCCAAACAAAGGGAATTCCAGGAGTTTCGCCGCGGACGCTACGTGGAGTTCAACCTGGTCTACGACCGCGGCACCCTGTTCGGGCTGCAATCGGGCGGGCGTACCGAGTCGATCCTGATGTCCCTGCCGCCACAAGTGCGCTGGGGCTATGACTGGAAAGCTGAACCGGGCAGCGAAGAGGCGCGGCTGACCGAGTATTTCCTGCAGGATCGCGATTGGCTGGCGACGGCCTGAACGAGGATTATCCATGGACCGCTACGTTGTAATGGGTAACCCGATCGGCCACAGCAAATCACCGCTGATCCACCGTCTCTTCGCCGAGCAGACCGGGCAAACACTGGACTACAGCACGCTGCTCGCGCCTTTGGACGATTTCGCCGGCTGCGCGCGGGAATTCTTCCGCGAGGGGCGTGGGGCGAATGTCACCGTGCCGTTCAAGGAAGACGCCTTCCGCCTGGCCGACAGCCTGACCGAGCGGGCCCAGCGCGCCGGGGCGGTGAACACCTTGAGCAAGCTGGCCGATGGCCGTCTGTTGGGTGACAACACCGATGGTGCCGGACTGGTACGGGACCTGACCGTCAACGCAGGTTTAAACCTCAAGGGCAAACGCATCCTGTTGCTGGGCGCCGGCGGTGCTGTGCGCGGTGCCTTGGAACCGCTGCTGGCCGAAGCGCCGGCCTCGGTGATCATCGCCAACCGCACGGTGGAAAAAGCCGAGTTGCTGGCCGAGTTGTTCGCGGACCTGGGCCCGGTCTCAGCCAGCGGTTTCGACTGGCTGCAAGAGCCGGTGGACCTGATTATCAACGCCACATCGGCGAGCCTGTCCGGTGATGTACCGCCGATTGCCGCAAGTTTGATCGAGCCCGGCATGACGTTCTGCTACGACATGATGTATGGCAAGGAGCCCACTTCGTTCTGTCGTTGGGCCAGCGAACACGGCGCGGCGGTGGCGATGGATGGCTTGGGCATGCTCGCCGAGCAGGCGGGCGAAGCGTTCTACCTGTGGCGCGGGGTACGCCCGGACACCGCGCCAGTGCTGGCCGAATTGCGGCGCCAGCTCGCACTGTAGGAGGCTACAGACTGTTGTGGCGAGGGGATTTATCCCCGTTGGACTGCGAAGCAGTCCCAAAAAACCAGGGCCGCTGCGCGCCCCAGCGGGGATAAATCCCCTCGCCACAGGGTGCGTCTACCTTAAGCCCTAGTCTTCGAAATGGATCGGACAGTGCTCCGGCCCTTCCAGCTTCTTCAACTCTTCCACCACATGGGGCCTGGCCCTGCGCAACGTCAGGCTGCGCCCTTGGGTGCGCAAGCGCCGGGCTTCCTGGTGCAGCATTTCCACGCCGGAGTAGTCGATGAAGTTGATCTGCTGGGCATCGATCACCACCCGTTGTGCCTGCAACCGTTGCAGACGCACTTGCAGGTAATGGCTGGCACCAAAAAAGATCGAACCGCCAACCCGCAGGATGTCAGCTTCACCCTCACGGGCGTGTTGCACCCGCGGTTGCGAGGTGCGCTTGAGGTAGAAGAACAGCGACGCCAGCACGCCGGCATAGATAGCGGTCTGCAGCTCCAGCAGCAGCGTGGCCAGGCAAGTGAGGCTCATCACCACGAATTCGGCGCGACTCACGCGAAACAACGCCCGGACGCCGCGATAATCCACCAGCCCCCAGGCGATCAACAGGATGCTGCCGGCCATGGCCGGTATCGGAATGTGCGAAATCAGCTTGGCACCGGTTACCGCAAACAAGGCCACCCACAGTGCCGAGAAAACCCCGGCCAGGGGCGAGCAAGCGCCGGCTTCATAACTGAGGCCGGAACGGGTAAAGGAACCCGCTGACAAGGATCCGGAAAAGAACCCTCCCACAATATTGGAAAGCCCCTGCGCCCTGACCTCCTGGTTCGCGTCGAGTAACTGCCCGGAGCGTACTGACAACGAGCGAGCAATGGACAGGCTGGTCACCAACCCGAGCATGCCCACCGCAACCGCGCCGGGCAGCAGGCGCAGGATCAGATCCAGGTCCAGCGGCAGCGCAGAGAACGGCGGCAAGCGCCCGGCAAAGGCGCTGACCAGCGCGACATGCCCGAACATCCCTGGCCACAGCCAGACCACCAGGCTGCTGATGACCAAAGTTATCAACAGGCTCGGCCAGCGCGGCAGCAGCCGTTTGAGCACCACGCCCAGCACCAGCGTGCCCAAACCGAGAAACAGAGAAGGCTTATCCACAGCCTCGATATGACTGACCAACATCAGCAGCCCTTTCAACGCCGTGGCTTCGTTGGGCAGATCAAGACCCAGCAGGTTGGGCAACTGCCCCAGGGCGATCACCACCGCCGCGCCCAGGGTGAAACCCAGCACCACCGAGTGTGAGACGAAGTTCACCAGCGCGCCGAAACGCAACAACCCCAGCAGCCACTGGAAAACCCCCGCCAGCACCGTCAGCAACAGGATCAAGGTGACGTAGTCCTGGGTGGCCGGCATGGCCAGGGGACTGACGCTGGCATACAGGACAATGGAAATCGCCGCCGTAGGACCGCAGATCAGGTGCCACGACGACCCCCACAAGCAGGCGATCAGCACCGGCACAATCGCCGCATACAAGCCGTATTCCGGCGGCAGTCCGGCAATCAGGGCGTAGGCAATCGACTGCGGCAACGCGAGAATCGCACCGCTCAGGCCGACGATCAGGTCACGGCCGACACTGGCGCGGGTCTGCCGCGGCAGCCAGCTCAGGAACGGAAAGAGTGAATGGCGGGTGGGCAATGCCATGGGGCCTCAAGGGTGGGGTTTGGCGCAAGAGTATCAGGACAAGGCACCGTTCTCCCTGTAGCGAGGAGATTAATGTGGGAGCAAAGCTTGCTCGCGAAACAGGCAGCTCGGTCTCTGAAAGACCGAGTCGTCTTCATCGCGGGCAAGCCTTGCTCCCACATAGATTGCCTCGCCACATGATTGTCAGAGCTTGGCCTTCACCGCCGCCAACGCATCCTTGCCATCCAGCGTCTTCACACCATCCAGCCATTTATCCAGCACCGCCGGATTCGCCTTGATCCAGGCCTTGGCCGCATCGGCATTGCTGACCTTGTTGTTCACCACCTCGGCCATGATGCTGTTTTCCATTTCCTGGGTGAAACTCAGGTTGGTCAACAGCTTGCCTACGTTCGGGCAGGCCTGTGCATAACCTTTGCGAGTCAATGTATAGACACTGCCCGTGTCGCCAAAATACTTCTCGCCGCCCTTGAGGTAGTGCATTTTCAGTTGCACGTTCATAGGGTGTGGCGTCCAGCCAAGGAAGGTCACGAACTTCTGTTTCCTCACCGCCCGGGAGACTTCCGCGAGCATGGCCTGCTCGCTCGATTCCACCAGTTTCCACTCGCCCATGCCGAAATCGTTGGTCTTGATGATTTCCTTCAGGGAGAGGTTGGCCGGGGCGCCGGAGCCGATCCCGTATATCTTCTTGTCGAACTTATCGGCGAACTTGTTCAGGTCAGCGAAGTTATGCACACCGGCATCCCACACGTAATCCGGGACCGCCAGGGTGAATTCGGTGCCGTCCAGGTTCTTGGCCAACTGCGTGACATCGCCAGTGGCCACGAACTTGTCGTAGAACCCTTGCTGCGCCGGCATCCAGTTACCCAGAAATACATCAACCTGGCCGTCCTTGAGGCCGCCGAAGGTGATCGGCACTGCGAGGGTGTCGACCTTGGCCTTGTAGCCCATGCCATCGAGCAGAAAACCCGTGATCGCGTTGGTCGCAGCGATGTCACTCCAACCGGGGTCGGCCATCTTTACCGTCTCGCAGCTTTGCTCGGCCCACGCCGAACTGCTAAGCGCCAACAGCCCAGCGGTCAGTACTGTGGATAACTTTTGCATGTGCTTCCCCTTACGTTATTGGTTTTGGCAGGGTTGTGGATAACGGGCCTTGCGTTCCAGATCGTCGAGGTCAATGTGGTTACGCATGTACTGCTGGCTGGCGTCCACCAGCGGCTGGTGATCCCAGCTCTTGAGTTTGCCCAGGGTCAACGCGTGGGCGACGAAACGTCGACGTCGCTGACTGGCGAGCACCTGTTGGTGAATGGTTGGGATATCCCATTTAGCTCGCGCTTCGGCGAGAAAATCCGCGCACAGGGACTGGTGCTCAGCCGATTGGCTAAGGTCCTCCAGTTCTTTGGGGTCATTGCGCAGATTGAACAGCAGGCACGGATCGTCTTCGCTGTAGATGAATTTCCAGGGTCCACGACGGATCATCATCAACGGGCTGATGGTGCCTTCGGCCATGTATTCACCAAAGACCTCGTCATGACCGCCCTGCCCCTGCAGATGGGGCACCAGCGACCGGCCATCCAGCGGCAGTCCGGGCTCAAGCCGGCCACCGGCCAACTCCACCAGGGTCGGCAGCAAGTCGGCAGTGGACACCGCCGCCCCGACCCGCCCGCTGGCGAACTGGCCCGGTGCGCTGATCAGCAAGGGAACGCGAGCCGCCATCTCGAACCAGTGCATTTTGTACCAGAGGCCTTTTTCACCGAGCATGTCTCCATGATCGCCGGAGAACACGATGATCGTGTCGTCCATCAAGCCGGTGTCTTCCAGGGTTTGCAGTAACTTGCCGACGTTGCTGTCAATGTAGCTGCACGCACCGAAGTACGCGCGGCGCGCATCGCGGATCTTATCCACAGGCAGTGGCTTGTCCCACAGGTCATAGACTTTCAACAGGCGTTGGGAATGCGGGTCCAGCTCTGTTTGCCCCGGGGTTTGCGGCAGCGGGATGTCCTTGTCGTCATACATATCCCAAAAGGTCTTGGGAATGGTGTACGGGTCGTGTGGGTGGGTCATGGACACCGTCAGGCAGAACGGCTGGTCGCCATCCTCGCGGATGTGGTCGAACAGATACTGCTGGGCCTTGAACACCACTTCTTCGTCAAAATCCAACTGGTTGGTGCGCACGCACGGACCAGCCTGCAACACCGAAGACATGTTGTGATACCAGCTTGGCCGCACGTCGGGCTCGTCCCAGTTCACGGCCCAGCCGTAATCGGCCGGGTAAATGTCACTGGTCAGGCGTTCTTCATAGCCATGCAACTGGTCCGGCCCGCAAAAATGCATCTTGCCGGACAGCGCCGTGCGATAACCCAGACGCCGCAGGTAGTGGGCGTACGTCGGGACGTCCGCAGGAAAATCCGCCGCGTTATCGTAGGCGCCGATCTTGCTGGGCAACTGGCCGCTCACCAGGGTAAAGCGCGACGGTGCGCAGAGTGGGCTGTTGCAATACGCGGCGTCGAACACCACGCCCTGCTCGGCCAGGCGCGACAGGTTCGGCAGCTTGATCGGCGAAGGACCGTAGATCGGCAACATTGGCGCGGCCATTTGATCGGCCATGATGAAAAGAATGTTCTTGCGCTTCATGTATTCGCGGCATTCCATAGTAAACAGTTATGCGAAATTGCTGCGATTGAGCATGTAGCCCCCACCTTTATGGGTAAAGCCCACGTAAGGCAATGACTAGGATAAGCACAGCTTATGTATGAAGCCCTGGGTGACCTGTCCCTTGACCTGTTCCGCGCCTTTGAAGCCGCGGCCCGCCACCGCAGCTTTACGGCAGCGGCGATCGAACTGGGCACCACGCAACCGGCCATCAGCCAGCAGATCAAGCGCCTGGAAGAACAACTGGGTACGCGATTGTTCGATCGCATCTATCGCGGCATCGAGCTGACCGAGGCCGGAACAATCCTGTTCGAGCAGGTGCAGGCCGGTTTGCAGAATATCGACGCAGGATTGAGCGCGATCACCGCCCATGACCAGCATGAGGTGCTGCAAGTGGCCACCGATTTTGCGTTTGCCGCCTATTGGCTGATGCCCCGCTTGCATCGGTTTCACGCCGCCAACCCACAGGTGGACGTCAGCCTGGTGACCAGCGAACGCAACCACAACATGCTGCGCACGGATATCGACGTTGCGGTGCTGTTTGGAGACGGTCGCTTCAAACAAGGCGAAAGTCGCTGGCTTTTCAGCGAAGAAGTCTTTCCGGTGTGCAGCCCGCTGTTGCTCAAGGAACGCTCCCTGCCCTTGTCGGCTCAAGCCTTGTCGGAGTTCCCGCTCCTGCATTTGCGCGGGGAAAACAGTAGCCATTGGTTCGATTGGAGTGGCGTTTTCCGTGAGCTGGGCATTACCTCGCCCCCGGCGCCCGGGCAGTTGCGGTTCGACAACTACACCTTGCTCATCCAGGCGGCGATTGGCGGTCAGGGCGTTGCCATCGGCTGGCGATACCTTGTGGATAACTTATTGGCCCAAGGGCTGCTGTGCCGTCCGGTCGCTGAAACAGTGTTGTCGCGGTCAGGGTATTACGTGGTTTTGCCCCAGCGTAAACGGCGCGGGGTATTGATCAGGCAGTTTGTGGACTGGTTGATGGAGGAGCAGGCCAACAGCGCCGAATCGCTCACGGGGTTGGCCTTGCCTTCCATTGCGGTGTAACCAGCCCGCCCCTGCGCCAACTCGGGAGACGGCGACCGCACAGGCTAATCAGCGGCGACAAAACTGACATGCTGGCCCACATGCAGGTTCAGGCGCAGCTCATCGGCAATGCCGACGGCCACACGGCCAAGCCGCTCCAGTGATTCGGCCATGCCGGCCTCCAGGCTGGTGCTGACCTGGCTGAAGTGCTCGATGCTCAAACCGGGCGTTGCGTAGGGTGAGTCAATCAGGGTCCATTGCAACGTGCTGTTGTTCAGGGCATCGAGGACTTCTTCGGCGGCATGGCGCTGCAATACATCGTCTGCCGGCTCCTCGTCGAGCACGGCGAAATCGCCCACCAGAAACAGCCGGGAAATACTCGCCGCCTCCATCCCGGCGATCAGCGCATCCACCGCCAACACCTGCTCCACGGGACCAGGAATAAGCGTGCGCTCCACGTGCTCGCTGTTCATCGGCAACCCTGGAGCGTTCAACAGACACACCACGGCATTGGCGCCGGCCACGCTTTGCTTGACCCGCTGGGGATCGTAGAGGTCGCCGGTCTTGGCCCGCAGGCCGGGGCGCGGCGCCAGGGCCGTAAGGTCGTCGAGAACAGCGATGACTTCGTGCTGGCGCCGCAGCATTTCAGCCATCAACGCACTGCCGAGGCTACTCATGGCACCATAGAGCACCACTTTGGTGACCGGGGTTTCGGCATTTTTCATGGCTGTTTTTCCTTTTTTGCCCCGCATGTAAAGGCTCTGACCCGCGGGAGACAACCTCGGTTCGGCCAGTTTTCGAGGAGAAGCACATGCAGCGGATCAAGGGCTACCACGCCCATGTCTATTTCGACGCCAACACCATCGACCAGGCGCGGGCACTGTGCGAGGAAGCGTCGCGACTGTTTGGGCTGAAAATGGGCCGTATCCACCAACGCCCAGTCGGGCCGCACCCGGACTGGAGCTGCCAATTGGCGTTCGATCCACAGCACATCGGCGTCGTCTTGCCGTGGCTGGCGCTCAATCGCAAAGGCCTGGTGATATTTCTTCACCCGGACACCGGCGACGACCTGACGGACCACACCGAGCATGCGATCTGGATGGGCGCGGTGCGGCCGTTGGATCTTTCGGTGTTTTGATTTATCGGTGGAGCGCAGATTGTCTGTGGGAACAAAGCTTGCTCCTACAGGTAAGCCTTGCCCTACAGAAAAACTCCATTACAGCGGCGAAAGGTGGCTGAAAGCTTGCGCGATTAGGATCGCCCCCACTACCGGCAACAGACCGGTGGCCAGAAGCGAGCGGCTAAGGCTCGTTAGGCCCTTTTAACAACAACAATGGTGATTCTGATGTCCGCTGCTACCCGCCCCGCTGAACCCACTCCCTCCGTCCGTCCCGTGCTTTGCATTCTGCGCTGACCTGTTCGGTCTGCCTTTGCCCGTCGCGCCACGCCTGGAGTATTTCCTATGCTGACTTTCCTTGGCTTTGCCATGGTCATCACGTTCATGTTCCTGATCATGACCAAGCGCCTGTCCGCGCTGATTGCCCTGATCATCATCCCGATCCTGTTCGCTCTGTTCGGTGGTTTTGCACCGAAGATCGGTCCGATGATGCTCGAAGGCATCACCAAGCTTGCCCCGACCGGGGTGATGCTGATGTTCGCGATTCTTTATTTTGCCCTGATGATCGACTCCGGCCTGTTCGACCCGGCCGTGCGCAAGATCCTCAAGCTGGTCAAGGGCGACCCGTTGAAAGTTTCGGTCGGCACCGCCGTTCTGGCGCTCGTCGTTTCCCTCGATGGTGACGGCGCGACCACTTATATGATCTGCGTGGCCGCCATGCTGCCGCTCTACAGCCGCATCGGCATGAGCCCACGGATCATGGCCGGCCTGATCATTCTCGCCGGTGGCGTGATGAACATGACCCCCTGGGGCGGCCCGACGGCCCGTGCAGCCAGCGCGCTGCATGTCGATCCGTCCGACATCTTCGTTCCGATGATTCCTGCGATGCTCGCGGGTGTAGCGGCGATCCTGGCGATTTCCTACATGTACGGTAAACGCGAGCGCGCCCGTCTGGGTGAATTGCACCTCGCCGGTGATGACATCGACCACAGCGAAATCAGCGTTTCCCAGTTCCCGGACGCCCGTCGTCCGAAGCTGATCTGGTTCAACGGTGCGTTGACCCTGGGCCTGATGTGCACGCTGATCGCCGGCCTGTTACCGCTGCCGGTGCTGTTCATGGTGGCGTTCAGTATCGCGATGATCGTCAACTACCCTTGCCTGCAACAGCAGAAAGACCGCGTTGCGGCCCATGCCGGCAGCGTATTGGCGGTGGTCGGTTTGATTTTCGCGGCGGGTATCTTCACCGGCATCCTGTCCGGGACCGGCATGGTCGACGCCATGTCCAAGAGCCTGCTGGCGGTGATCCCGGATTTCCTGGGCCCATACCTGGCAGTGATTACCGCGCTGGCGAGCATGCCGTTCACCTTCTTCATGTCGAACGATGCATTTTATTACGGGGTGTTACCGGTCATGGCCGAAGCGGCCAGCCATTACGGCATCACTGCCGTTGAAATGGCCCGCGCCTCGATTGTTGGCCAGCCCGTCCACCTGCTGAGCCCACTGGTTCCATCGACTTACCTGCTGGTGGCCCTGGCGGGGATCGAGTTTGGCGATCACCAACGCTTCACCTTGAAGTGGGCAGTATTGGTTTGCCTGTGCATAATGTTTGCCGCCTTGCTGATGGGGATTTTTCCGCTGTTCAGCACTCTATAAAAGCAATGCCCGCTGCGTCGCCCCTTTCGATAATCGAAGGCGCGGCGCGGCCCAACACTCGCTAAAGGAACTCACATGGAATGGCTGACCAACCCGGAAATCTGGGTTGCCTTCTTCACCCTGACCGCCCTGGAAATTGTCCTGGGCATCGATAACATCATCATGATCTCGATCCTGGTCAGCCGCATGCCCAAGCACATGCAGGCACGCACCCGGATCTTCGGTCTGGCCCTGGCCATGATCACGCGGATCCTGTTGCTGCTGTCCATCACCTGGGTCATGCGCCTGACCGCCGACCTGTTCGAAGTGTTCGGCCAGGGCATTTCCGGTCGTGACCTGATCCTGTTCTTCGGTGGTCTGTTCCTGCTGTGGAAAAGCTCCCAGGAGATGTACCACGCGCTGGAAGGCGAAGACGAAACCGGCGAGACGCCTGCGGGCACGGGCGGCAGCTTCATCTACACCATCGTCCAGATCGCGATCATCGACATCGTGTTCTCCCTGGATTCGGTGATCACCGCCGTGGGCATGGTCTCCCATGTACCGGTGATGGTCGCGGCAATCGTCGTGGCGGTGCTGGTGATGATGCTGGCGGCGGGCACCATCAGCTCGTTCATCGACAAGCACCCGTCGCTGAAGATGCTGGCGCTGTCGTTCCTGCTGGTGGTCGGTACCGTGCTGATCGCTGAGTCCCTGGACGTGCACGTGCCAAAAGGCTACGTCTACTTCGCCATGGCCTTCTCCCTGGCGGTCGAAGCGTTCAACATCAAGATGCGCACTGCCATGGCGCGCAAGCGCAAGCAGCAGGATCCGGTAAAACTGCGTAAGGATATGCCAGGCCAGTAAGCGGCACAGGGCAATGAACGAAGGGGCTTTCGAGCCCCTTTTTCATGCCTGTCGGAAAGTAAGCGGATGCAAAACCGGTGGGAGCGAGCCTGCTCGCGATGAGGCCGCAACATTCAACATCTTCATTGGCTAACAGTCCGCTATCGCGAGCAGGCTCGCTCCCACTGGGTTTCGTGGTGTCTTTGGTCAATGGCTTTTTATGACAGTTTTGTTTCAAACCCATCTTTAGCTGTGCAATGCTGGCGCTCGAACCGTTGGCCAACTACAGCTTAAGTACAACGAAGAAAAATGTGGCACCGTCAATTGGTCCCTTTGGGACGCTAACAGGGGGCTTCTCATGCTGACCCTGCTGAACTTGCTCTCCGCCGTGGCCCTGCTGATCTGGGGCACGCACATCGTCCGTACCGGCATTCTGCGGGTCTATGGCACGAACCTGCGCCATGTCATTGGCCAAAACATGTCCAAGCGCTGGCTGGCGTTCGTCGCAGGCATCATGGTCACTGCCATGGTCCAGAGCAGCAACGCCACGGCCATGCTCGTCACCTCATTCGTCGGCCAGGGCCTGATGGCACTGACCCCTGCCCTGGCGACCATGCTCGGCGCCGATGTCGGCACGGCGCTGATGGCGCGGGTACTGACCCTTGATCTGTCCTGGTTATCGCCGCTGCTGATTTTCCTCGGGGTGATTTTTTTCCTGTCGCGCAAACAGACCCGCCTGGGGCAAATGGGCCGGGTCGGCATCGGCTTGGGTTTGATCATCCTGGCGCTGCAATTGATTGTCGAAGCCGCCGCGCCCATCACCCAGGCCCAGGGCGTGAAAGTTATCTTTGCCTCGCTGACCGGCGACATCCTGCTCGATGCGCTGGTGGGTGCGCTGTTCGCGATGATCTCCTATTCCAGCCTCGCCGCCGTGCTGTTGACCGCGACACTGGCCGGCGCAGCGGTGATCAGTCTGCCGGTGGCCATCGGCCTGGTGATCGGCGCCAACATCGGCAGCGGCGTGCTGGCCTTTCTCAGCACCAGCATGCAGAACGCCGCCGGCCGCCAGGTGGCGCTGGGCAGCCTGCTGTACAAGTTGATCGGCCTGTTGTTGATCATTCCAGTGCTCGATCCGTTGGTGGGCTGGTTGGACGGCCTGGATTTCAGCCACCAGGAAACGGTGATCGGTTTTCACCTGCTCTACAACACCGTGCGCTGCCTGGTGCTGCTGCCCAGCGTCGGGCCGATGGCCAGGCTGTGTGCCTGGCTGCTGCCGGAGCGTCCTGACACCAACGGCACGGCCAAGCCCCGCCACCTGGACCTCACCGCCCTCGCCACGCCGAGCCTGGCCCTGGCGAATGCTGCCCGGGAAACCCTGCGCATCGGTGATCTGATCGAAACCATGCTCGAAGCCATGCTCGACGTACTGCGCGGCGGGCAGACCGCAGTCACCCAACAAGTACGGAGCATGGGCGATGACGTCGAGGCGCTGTGCAGCGCCATCAAGCTGTATATGGCCCAAATGCCCCGTGAGGACCTCAGTGAACAGGACAGCCGCCGCTGGGCGGAAATCATTGAGCTGGCGATCAACCTGAAGTTGGCCAGCGACCTCATCGAACGCATGTTGCGCAAGGTCCAGCAACAGAAAACCGCGCAGCGTCGATCCTTTTCCGAGGTTGGCCTGGAAGAGTTGGCGACGCTGCACAGCCAGTTGATCGCCAATCTGCGGCTGGGATTGTCGGTGTTCCTCAGTGCCGATCCGGAGAGCGCCCGTCAGCTGTTGCGTGAGAAACGTCGCTTTCGAGCGCAGGAAAGACGACTGGCCCACGCACACGTCAGCCGTCTACAGCGAAAAATCGTACAAAGCATCGAGACCAGTTCCCTGCACTTAGAACTGATCGCCGACATGAAACGCCTCAACTCGCTGTTCTGCGGCAGCGCCTACGTGGTGCTGGGGACTTCCGAGACAGGTGCGCTCGCGGTTGATGAAATTTCCGACGTCACCCATTCGCCTTGAACGACTGGCGCATTGCTCAGTCAGTAAGATTGGCCTGGGCTTAAACCATTCGCACGCAAGCCGGCCCCACGTCGCCATGGAGATCCATTGGGTTCGAGGTGGGGCGCGAAGTTGCCTGCGATGACGGCCTGCCCGGCACATGGACCTCCAATCAGCCGCCAGGAAGCTCGCTATGCGTTGTCTGTTGCTCGCCGTTCTTTTGCTCGGTTCACTGCCGTCGGTCGCGCTGGATCGATTCCAGGTCGAGGGGTATGTGCTGCCCAACGGTATGCAACTGCTGCTCAAGCCGGGCAGCGAGCGCGGGCATGTGGCGATCCGGCTGGTAGTGGGCGTGGGACTGGACGACTTCAACTGCGCCGACAAGGAACTGCCCCACCTGCTTGAGCATTTGCTGTTCAGCGGTGTCGATGACGGCGGCGAAGGCGGGCTGGAAGAGCGTATGCAGGCGCTGGGCGGCGAGTGGAACGCCTTCACGAGCAACGCCGACACCACGTTCGTCATCGAGGCACCGGCGCGCAATCAACGCAAGGTCCTGGACCTGTTGATCGCCCTGCTGACTCGTACCCGCATCGACGACAACGCCCTGCAAGCGGCCAAACGTGTAGTGGAGCGCGAGGATGGCGGCCACTACACCCATCTGCAACGCTGGCTCGATCATCAGGACCTGGGCCACAAGGCGGGCAATCAACTGGCAGTGGAATTGGGTCTGCGCTGTGCCGAACGCGCCGAAGTCGGGCACCTCACCCTTGCCAGGATCGAGCAGGCACGCAAGGCCTGGTATGCACCGAACAACATGACGCTGATCGTGGTCGGCGACCTGGACCGGTTGCTACCGGCCTATCTGGAGCGGACCTTCGGCGAACTGGAGCCGGTCGAGCCCAGCGCTCACGCAGCGTTACCGCAGATCCGCTACAGCGCGGTCACCAAGCGCAACCTGATGCGCGGCCTGGTGGGCAATAGCGCCAAGCTTCATTGGCTGTTTCCGGAGCCGGTGCTGGAACAGCAACACGACGAAACCTTCGACCTGCTCAAGGACTATCTGGACTGGGCGCTCTATCGCCAGCTGCGCCTGGCCCGCAGCCTGTCCTACGGGCCGTGGGTGGAGCGAGAGGTGTTTGGCGGCGTTGGCTTCTTCAGCCTGAACGCGGACCTGGCCCGTGATGACCTGCCCCAGGCCGAGCAGGCGCTGGAGCAAATGCGCACCACGTTGCTCAAGGATGGCCTCGACCCGGAGAGTTTCGTGCGCATCAAACGCGCCGCCATCGCCCATCAGTCGTGGGCGGTTCAAGGCAACAGCGCACTGGCCGATTACTATTGGGGTGCCCTTGGCGATTACGACGACGGCCGCTTCACCAATCCGGCCGTGCGCCTTCAGGCGGTGAGCCTGGAACAGGCCAACCAGGCCCTGCGTGAACTGCTCAAGGACCCGGGCTACCTGCGCATCGAGAAACCCATGCTCGGCGACGATGAGCTGGTTTGGGGCGTGGCCGGGCTGCTGGGGTTGCTGTTGGTCCTGGTCGGGTGGAGATTGCGTCGCAGGGCTTAGAGCGCTCGTCACATCGATGTCCTGGCGATACTCTGTCAGGGATATTTCCTACGACTCACTGTGAACTGCCGAATGCCGAACCTGACTCATTACATCCAGCGCCTTCTCGAATTGATGAAGCGCTATCCAGGGGTCATCGCACTCGGTGGCTTCATCTCTGGAGTCGGCAGTTTCATGCTGGTGGACCGCCAGCAGGGTCTTGCGACCTGGATCACCATCATCATGCTGGTGAGCTGGCTCTGGCTGATGCTGGAGAACAGCCTGACCCGGCTTTTTACCCGCATATTCAAACGGGAAATCCCCCAGCCGCTGCTGCGTTACGCCACGCAGATGATTCACCAGGAAAGCCTGTTTTTCGTCTTGCCGTTCTTTTTCATCACCACCACCTGGAACAGCAGCCAAGTGATTTTCACCGGCCTGCTGGCGGCCTCGGCACTGGTCTCAATCATTGATCCGCTGTACTACAAATGGCTGGCGCCCCGGCGCTGGGCGTTCCTGGCGCTGCACACCCTGACGCTGTTTGCCGCCCTGCTCACCGCACTGCCGATCATCCTGCACCTGACCACCGACCAGAGCTTCAAGCTGGCGCTGGGCACTGCCATGCTGTTGTCGTTCCCCAGCCTGGCTTCGATCTTTCCGATCCGCACCGTGCGCAACGCCCTGGCGATTCTGTGCATCACGGTGGGGATCGGCGCGGCCGGGTGGGTGCTGCGCTCCTGGGTGCCGCCGGCAACCTTGTGGATGACCGAGGTGGCAATCAGCACCCAACTGGAGGACCGCACGCCGGGCGCCAGCCTGAAGGAAGTCACCGCTGACCAGATACGCGGCAACGGTCTGTATGCCTACACCGCTATCAATGCGCCGCGAGGGCTCGATGAGCGGATTTATCACGTCTGGCAATTCAACGGCAAAGAGGTGGACCGTATCGCCCTGGACATTCATGGCGGGCGCAAGGAAGGCTATCGCGCCTGGACCCACAAGCAGAACTTCCCGGAAGACCCCACCGGTAAATGGCAGGTGCGGGTGCTGACGGAAAATGGCCAGGTGATTGGTGTATTGCGCTTCAAGGTCAGCGCTGCGCTCGAGCCTGGGACAAAATAATGCCGGGCGTGCTATTAGGTAACACTTTTCGAGCCGAACGAGCATGGCGCTTATGACCCCTGGCACTCTGGCTGGCAGTGCCCGACTGGATCGCTCTCACTCCCCGGCGCAGCTATGGATCAGCGGGGACTGGACACTGGCTCACTACACGCAGCTCAAGCGTTTGAGCGACTCGCTGCGCGGCCAGTACGACGACAACACCCTGATCGACCTCAATGGCTTGGGTGCCCTCGACACCGCTGGCGCCTCGTTGCTGGTGGAACTGCTGGGCGCCGAGCGGCTGGGCAAGACCGCCGAGCACCGCGACTGCACGTTGTCGTCCGCCGATCGGGCACTGTTGCAGACGGTCTATTGCTCGCTGACCGACTTCTGCGTGCCGGTCAAAGAGCCGACGGTGAGTGTCGTGACCCAGTTGTTGACACGCATCGGTCGAGCCGTGGACAAGGTCTGGCAAGATACCCTGCAATTGCTGGGCTTTGTCGGCTTGATCCTAGAAACGCTGGCCCGGGGCCTGTTTCGCCCGAAACGCTGGCGCATTACCCCGATGGTTGTTCACATCGAACAGACGGGGCTGGACGCGGCCCCTATCGTCGCCCTGCTGACTTTTCTGGTGGGCGCGGTGGTGGCGTTTCTCGGGGCGACGGTGCTGGCCGATTTCGGCGCCAGTATTTTTACCGTGGACTTGGTGGCGTTCTCGTTTCTGCGCGAATTCGGCGTGTTGCTGACTGCGATTCTTATGGCAGGTCGCACCGCCAGCGCCTTCACCGCCCAGATCGGCTCGATGAAGGCCAACGAAGAAATCGACGCGATTCGTACCCTGGGCCTCGATCCCATCGAGTTGCTGGTGGTGCCGCGAGTGCTGGCCCTGTTGGTGGCGCTGCCGATGCTGACCTTTGTGGCCATGCTCTCGGGCATTGTCGGCGGCGGTGTGGTGTGTGCCCTGTCGCTGGATATTTCTCCGGCGATGTTCCTGACGCTGTTGCAGTCGGACATCGGCGTCCAGCATTTCGTGGTGGGAATGGTCAAGGCGCCGATCTTTGCCTTCCTGATTGCTGCGGTGGGATGCCTGGAAGGCTTCAAAGTCAGCGGCAGCGCCGAGTCTGTCGGGGCTCACACCACCTCGAGCGTGGTGCAGTCGATTTTTGTGGTGATCGTGCTCGATGCGGTAGCCGCGCTGTTTTTCATGGAGATGCAATGGTGAGTCGACCTTCCAGGCCGCCCACCGAGGCGGTGATACAGGTACGTGGCTTGTGCAATCGCTTTGGCCTGCAGAGCGTGCACGAAAACCTCGACCTGGACGTATACAAGGGCGAGATCCTCGCGGTGGTCGGCGGCTCCGGCAGTGGCAAATCGGTGCTGTTGCGCAGCATTGTCGGCTTGAACCGGCCCAGTGAAGGGGCCGTGCGAGTATTCGGCCAGGATCTGCCGAGCCTGCCCCAGCAACAGCGTTCGCAAGTGGAACGACGCTTTGGGGTGCTGTTTCAGAAAGGCGCGCTGTTTTCTTCGCTGACTGTGACAGAGAATGTCGCCCTGCCCCTGATCGAACACGCCGGGCTCAGCCGGGCCGATGCCGAACATCTGGCGGCGGTGAAACTGGCGTTGGCCGGGCTGCCGCTATCGGCGGCGGACAAATACCCCGCCTCGCTGTCCGGCGGCATGATCAAGCGTGCAGCCTTGGCCCGGGCGCTAGCCCTGGATCCGGACATTCTGTTTCTCGACGAACCCACCGCCGGCCTCGACCCCATCGGCGCGGCAGCGTTCGACCAATTGATCCTGACGCTTCGCGACGCCTTGGGCTTGAGCGTATTTCTGGTCACCCATGACCTGGACACCCTCTACACCATCACCGACCGGGTGGCGGTGCTGGCCCAGAAAAAAGTGCTGGTGGCCGATGTCATCGACAAAGTGTCGGAAACCGACGATGCCTGGATCCATGAATACTTCCACGGCCCTCGCGGCCGCGCGGCCTTGACGGCCGCTACACAATTGAACGAGGTCTGACATGGAAACCCGAGCCCATCATGTATTGATCGGCCTGTTCACCGTGATCGTGGTGGTCGGCGCCCTGCTGTTTGGGTTGTGGCTGGCCAAGTCCAGCGTGGACAGCGAATTCAAGGATTACGAAGTGGTGTTCAACGAAGCGGTCAGTGGCTTGTCCAGAGGCAGCTCGGTGGAGTACAGCGGCATCAAGGTCGGAGACGTGGTCAATCTGCGCCTGGACCCGAACGACCCGCGCCGGGTACTGGCGCGGGTACGCTTGAGTGCTGAAACACCGGTCAAGCAGGACACCCAGGCCAAACTGGCACTGACCGGCATCACCGGCACCTCGATTATCCAACTCAGTGGCGGCACCCCCAACAGCCCGCCACTGACCGGGCACGATGGCGAGCCGCCAGTGATCATCGCAGCGCCCTCGCCCATCGCCCGCCTGCTGAACAACAGCGATGACCTGATGACCAGCATCAACCTGCTGCTGCATAACGCCAACGCGGTGTTTTCCTCGGACAATGTCCAGCGGTTGGGCAAGACCCTTGAACACTTGGAGCAAACCACCGGGGTCATCGCCGATCAACGCGGCGATATTCGCCAGGCCATGCAGCAACTGGCTTCTGTCGGCAAACAGGCCAGCGCCACCCTGGAGCAGACTACGGCATTGATGCGCAGCGCCAACGGTCTGCTCAACGATCAGGGCAAAGAGGTCATGAGCAGCGCAGACCAGGCCATGCAATCGCTGGCCCGCAGCACCGCAACCCTCGACAAACTGCTCAACGACAATCGCGACGCGCTGAACAATGGCATGCAGGGGCTCAATGCCCTGTCGCCGGCGGTGCGGGAACTGCGCGACACCCTGAGCGCGCTGCGGGGTATTTCCCGGCGCCTGGATGCCAACCCCAGCGGCTATTTGCTGGGCAATGACAAGAACAAGGAATTCACGCCATGAAGCCGTTTGCTCGGTTCGTCCGCCCTATCCTCTTGCTGGCAGGATGTGTCCTGGTGGGCGGTTGCTCGATTCTGCCCCAGGCCGAGCCCGCGGACGTCTATCGCTTACCCGCGACTCTGGCGCCCGCAGCCCCGGGCACGCCCGTGAAGTGGTCGTTGCGCCTGGCCAGCCCGCAGGCCAGCGAAGTGCTCAACAGCCCTAAAATCGCGGTCATTCCCCACGGCAATCTGTTGAGCAGCTACGCAGCCTCACGCTGGAGCGACCCGGCACCGGTGTTGCTGCGCAATCGCTTGCTCGATGGCTTCGCACAGGATGGACGTGTCGGGCTATTGAGTGTCGCCGACAGCAACTTGCAAACGGATTTGGAGTTGGGTGGCCAATTGCAGGCCTTCCAGACCGAATATCAAGGCGCGGGGGCCAGCGTGGTGATTCGCCTGGACGCATTGCTGGTGCGGGGATTTGACCAACGCATCCTTGCCAGTCATCGTTTTGAAGTCCGCCAGCCCTTGAGCGACGTGCAAGTGCCGGCAGTGGTGCAAGGTTTCGGCCAGGCCAGCGATCGACTGACCGCCGAGGTTGTGAACTGGACGGTAGAACAAGGCCAGCGCTTGGCGATACCCGCACGCCCCTAAAGGCCCGTGACTGCAATCCGGGCCTGTGGCAAGGGGATATGGTTCAGCCAAAGAACCAGTAGCAAACCCCGATCGCCGCCACGACGCCGCTGAACTCGGCCAGCAGCGCGCAGCCCACCGCATGCCGCGCCCGCTGGATACCGACGGCGCCGAAGTACACCGCCAGCACATAGAAGGTGGTTTCGGTGCTGCCCTGAATGGTCGCGGCCACCAGCGCGGGGAAGCTGTCCACGCCGGAAGTCTTCATGGTTTCGATCAGCATCGCCCGCGCGGCGCTGCCGGAGAATGGCTTGACCATGGCAGTCGGCAAGGCGTCGACGAAACGGGTGTCCCAGCCGGCCCACTGCACCAGGTGCCGGATGCCGTCCAGGCCGAAGTCCAGCGCACCCGAGGCCCGCAGCACGCCGACGGCGCATAACATAGCCACCAGGTATGGCAGCAACGTCTTGGCGACGTCAAAGCCCTCTTTGGCACCTTCAATGAAGGCTTCATAAACCTTGACCTTGCGCAGCGCGCCCACCACCAGAAACATCATGATCAAGCCGAACAGCGTCAGGTTGCCGAGGATCGAAGACAGCCCGGCCAGCGCCGTGGCTGAGAGCGTCGCCAGCAGCGCCATGAAACCGCCCAGTACCAACGCACCCGGAATCAGATAAGCCAGCACTACCGGGTCCCACAGGCGCAGGCGCTGCATGAAGGCCACCGACAGCAGCCCCACCAGGGTTGAGGCGCTGGTGGCGAGCAGGATCGGCAGGAATACCAGGGTCGGGTCCGGCGCCCCTTGCTGGGCGCGATACATGAAAATGGTCACCGGCAACAGCGTCAGCGATGAGGCGTTGAGCACCAGGAACAGGATTTGTGCATTGCTGGCGATGGTCGGGCTGGGGTTCAAGTCCTGCAGGGCTCGCATGGCCTTCAGGCCGATCGGGGTCGCCGCGTTATCCAGCCCCAGGCCGTTTGCCGCAAAGTTGAGGGTAATCAGGCCAATCGCCGGATGACCCGCTGGCACCTCCGGCATCAGCCGCAAAAACAATGGCCCGAGCGCCTTGGCCAGCCAGTCGACAATACCGGCCTTTTCGGCGATCCGCAGAAACCCCAGCCACAGGGTCAAGGTGCCGAACAGCAGGACCATCACCTCCACTGACAGCTTGGCCATGGCGAAAATGCTTTCCACCATGGCGGCGAAGATCCCGGCGTTACCGCCGATCAGCCACTGCGCCAGCGCCGACACGGCTGCCACGATAAAGAAGCCAAGCCACAGGCCATTGAGCATCGGTTAAGTCCCCCGGAAGATGCCGCGAATGATAGCGGGGCTGGCAGAAACGACAAACCCCGGATTTCTCCGGGGTTTGCTTGGCACTGCGCAGGGGCTACAAAAATCCTATGGCAGATCCTGTGGGAGCCGAGCTTGCTCGCGATGGGGCCGGATCAGTCAGCATTGATGTTGGCTGACACACCGCAATCGCGAGCAAGCTCGGCTCCCACAGGGATCATGCGCCTCAACGGCTGGCAGTTTCTCCCGCCGGCATCGGCTCTTTGCTGCGCCAGTGGGGCAGGGAATTCCAGTAGCGCTGGCCCTTGGCATCGTCGTACATGCCTTCCCAGCGGGAAATGACCAGCACGGCCAGGGCATTGCCGATCACGTTCAGCGCGGTGCGGGCCATGTCCATGATGCGGTCGACACCGGCAATGAACGCCAGACCTTCCAGCGGAATACCGACACTGCCAAGGGTTGCCAACAACACCACGAAAGAGACACCCGGTACGCCGGCGATGCCTTTGGAGGTCACCATCAAGGTCAGCACCAACAGCAATTGCTGGCTGATGGACAGATCGATGCCGTACAACTGAGCGATGAAAATCGCCGCGATGCTCTGGTAAAGGGTCGAACCGTCGAGGTTGAACGAATAACCGGTCGGCACCACGAAGCTGCAAATCGCCTTGGGTGCACCGTAGGCTTCCATCTTCTCGATCACGCGTGGCAACACGGTTTCGGAGCTGGCGGTGGAGTAGGCCAGCACCAGCTCATCCTTGAAGATGCGCATCAGTTTGACCACGGAGAAGCCGAACAGACGTGCAATCAACCCCAGCACCACGAAGGCGAAGAACGCGATGGCGACGTAAACCAGGATCACCAGCTTCGCCAATGGCAACAGCGAAGCGAAGCCGAAGTTGGCAACCGTCACCGCGATCAGGGCGAACACGCCGATCGGGGCGTATTGCATGATCATGTGGGTGACCTTGAACATGCTTTCCGAGACGCCCTGGAACATTTTCACCAGAGGGTCGCGCAGATCCGATTGCAGGCTGGACAGACCCAGGCCAAACAATACGGAGAAGAAAATGATCGGCAGCATCTCGCCACGCGCCACCGCCGCGAAGATGTTCGACGGGATCAGGTTGAGAATGGTCTGGATGAACGCATGTTCATGCTGAACCTCGGCGGCCGTGGCCTGGTACTTGGAAATATCCACCGTACCCAAGGTGCTCATGTCGATGCCGCTGCCCGGCTGGAAGAAATTGGCCAACAGCAAACCGACGACGATGGCGACAGTGGTGACGATTTCGAAGTAGAGGATGGTCTTGAGGCCGATACGCCCGAGTTTCTTGGCGTCACCGACCCCGGCAATACCGACGATCAGCGAAGAAATCACGATCGGGATCACGATCATCTTGATCAGACGGATAAAGATATCGCCTGCCGGTTGCAGCACGTTGCTGATCCACCAGGCCTTCTCGGTACTGAAATGGTTGAGCAGCGCGCCAATTGCAATCCCGAGCACCAGACCGATGAGGATCTGCCAGGCGAGGCTTAGTCTTGCCTTCTTCATATCTTTACCCTTACTTCAGTTGGACTCGGGCAACTGGCCACAAACCGAACCACCCGATGGCGATACGAATGCGTGCCGCTGCCCCCATATAAGGTCACCCCGAGTACGCGCCAAAGGCGCACTGGCAGGCGAAAAAAGGCGCAACTATTGCGATGCAAAGGAGGGGCGTCTAATGCCGTAAACGCCTACCCTATGCCGAATCGGCATGATGTCTTTGAAATAAAACGTGCGTACCCATCGGTTCGAATACGCCATTTCGGCAGGCAAAAATGCCGTGAACCGGCCATTTTCCGCGCAACGGGGTTTTGTCCGGCCTCGTAAAAAGCGCTCAAAGGACGGAAGAATGAAGCACACTTGAAAGAGCGGACCGGGCGGATAAATCTCCGATATACGGTCGGATGCGGGGGAGTGGAGCAGTGTGGAAAAACGATGGTGGTACGCAGGGGTGGCGCAGACGCCAGGATAGCCAACCGCTCTGGCATGAACTTTACAACGCACGAAGCTCCACGCAAGTTCGCCAGTCGTCATGACTGTGCGAGCCTGCGTGGAAGCTTTTTCCTGACCCGGCCCTTTCGCAGGCACCCCTTGTGCCCGTAGGTCACTGCGCCCTTAGACGGGCAGAGCGTCCCGGCCCCCTGGTCATGCATCGGCCCTCTTCGGACTGTGCAGAGGAGAAAAACAACGTGCTTTTCTCGCTTTCAGAATCAGTACCAGTTCGGATCTTTCTTGAGTTGCTCCATTAACAGTTCTTGCATACCTTCATCAGGATTGCCGAGGAACCGGTAATCAGCATGACGTGTCGGCGACTTGTCGGCCGGAAGTCCGGCAGGGACTTCAACCAGCAATGCATAAGCCTCGTCCTTGTCGAAACTGAAAGCGACGAACAAGCGCTTGCTGCGGCATGTCGCCTGGGTTTCGCACAACGGACCGACCAAGTATTTGTCGCCATCTTCCTCGACAGCATTCATCTACTGCGAATCGCCTGACAGGTTCATCACCCATTCCGGCAGGCGTTCTTCCTTTTTAACCACTTGCTGCCAAGTCTCGACATATTGCGGGTCGGCCTTGAGCAACTGATTGACCCGCATCTGTCCGTCGTTGGCAGCCATGGCCATGGTGCCGCCGCCCAGCAGCAGGGCAGCGACCAATCCTTTGAGTGCGACGCTCATGGTCAGCCTCGGCCGCGGCGGCCAAAGAAGAAGGAAGCGATGAACATCACCAGGAACACGACAAAGAGAATCTTGGCGATGCCCGTGGCGGTGCCTGCGATACCACCGAAGCCCAGTACTGCGGCGATGATGGCAATGATCAGGAAAGTAATTGCCCAGCTCAACATGGTGATTCTCCTTACGCTTTTCTATTTAGTTAGGGTCTTGCAGTGATGGTTCCGGTGCAGTGGACGACCGGTTCATCGAGTTAAAACACCCAGCGCTCCTCGCGGGGCATGCCGCTCTCAGCCTGATCGACTTCCATCATTCGCATCGAGGCGGAAATATCCGAGAGGCTGCTGACAGCGCTGAAATGAGTTTGCGGGGCGCGCTGAATTGACAACAGAGGCGCTTCAGGCTGTTGGCTCTGATGCCAAAGCATCAACTGCTGGCCAGCCACAAGCGTGATCAGCAGGGCCACTGCTGCCCACAAACCCTGCTGAACATGCAGGGCAGAGATTCGAAACTGAGCGGCACGTTGACGATTCATCCTGAAATTCCTCCCCACCCCGAGTGGTGACCTGGTTGAGGCGCCTTGACGCCACGTTGAGCTAACCATTGCACTCGGCATGCCAGAATTTTTGGCGATATAAATATCTTTAAAATCAATTAGTTATGGATGACTTGCGAGCCAGCCGGAGCGCATCCTGCACGATGGCCACGACAAAGGTCGTGCGTAATGCACGAACGGCGGAGATAGACGCGATAGAATCTTTTTGAATTGCCCGTCGGAAATAGATGTCGGAATGGGCAAGCCATACCGTACGAGGCGGCCGCGGGCGCAAAAAAGGGACCTAAATCAACCTTTTAGGAGTCAGACACTCGCAAGTACGCTGTCGGTGGGTAATATCCCCTCAGAAACGACCATGCAACTTGCCCGATTTTTCTGACACTAACCAACATCATTCATTAAAGGAGCGTAGGAAAAATGGAATCCGCCACTGAGCATCAAGGCCGCATTCTGCTGGTAGACGACGAGTCCGCCATCCTGCGTACATTCCGTTATTGCCTGGAAGACGAAGGCTACAGCGTCGCCACCGCCAACAGCGCCGCCCAGGCGGACACCCTGCTGCAGCGGCAGGTGTTTGACCTGTGCTTTCTGGACTTGCGCCTGGGAGAAGACAACGGCCTTGATGTCCTGGCGCAAATGCGCATCCAGGCACCCTGGATGCGGGTGGTGATTGTCACCGCCCACTCGGCGGTCGACACCGCCGTTGATGCGATCCAGGCGGGCGCCGCCGATTATCTGGTCAAGCCTTGCAGCCCCGATCAACTGCGCCTGGCGACCGCCAAACAGTTAGAGGTGCGCCAGTTATCGGCGCGACTGGAAGCCCTGGAAGGGGAAGTGCGCAAACCCAATGACGGCCTCGACTCCCACAGCCCGGCGATGAAAGTCGTGCTCGAAACCGCTCGCCAGGTCGCCAGCACTGACGCCAACATTCTGATCCTTGGCGAGTCCGGCACCGGTAAGGGCGAACTGGCCCGAGCCATCCATGGCTGGAGCAAACGCGCGAAGAAGTCCTGCGTCACGATCAACTGCCCGTCGTTGACCGCTGAATTGATGGAAAGCGAACTGTTCGGCCACAGCCGCGGTGCATTTACCGGTGCCAGTGAAAGCACGCTGGGACGGGTTAACCAGGCCGACGGTGGTACGCTTTTTCTCGACGAAATCGGCGATTTTCCCCTGACATTGCAGCCCAAGTTGCTGCGTTTCATTCAGGACAAGGAATACGAACGGGTCGGCGATCCGGTGACCCGTCGTGCCGATGTGCGGATCCTCGCGGCGACCAACCTCAACCTTGAGGACATGGTGCGCGACGGGCGCTTTCGCGAAGACCTGCTGTACCGCCTGAATGTGATTACCCTGCATCTGCCACCACTGCGCGAGCGGGCCGAAGACATTCTGACGTTGGCCGACCGCTTCCTGGCGCGCTTCGTCAAGGAATACGCCCGCCCGGCGCGCGGCTTCAGCGACGAGGCTCGTGAAGCGCTGCTAGGCTATCGCTGGCCTGGCAACATCCGGGAGCTGCGCAACGTGGTCGAGCGCGCCAGCATCATCTGCGCGCAGGAAAAAGTCGAAATCAGCCACTTGGGCATGGCCGAGCAACCCGTCAACAATGCACCGCGAATCGGGGCTGCGCTAAGCCTCGACGAATTGGAAAAGGCGCATATTGGCGCAGTGCTGGCCACGGCCGACACGCTGGATCAGGCCGCCAAGACTCTGGGAATCGATGCCTCCACGCTGTATCGCAAACGCAAGCAGTACAACCTGTGAGCGTCATCTTATGAAACTGGCGATGAAGCTGCGCACACGGCTGTTTCTGAGTATCTCGGCGCTGATTACCGTGGCATTGCTGGGGCTGTTGCTTGGCCTGGTCAGCGTGGTGCAGATGGCCAATACCCAAGAACAATCGGTGCGCGACAACTTCATCCTGCTCGACCTGGGCCTCAAGCTGCGTCAGACCCTGGGCGACCAGTTGATGATCATGCTCGATGAGAAGCCCGACCTGGTGGCACTGGAAGCATCCAAACGGCAATACTTCGAGTTGCTCGACGAGGGCATCGCCCACGAACAGGTGCTGGACGATTCAGCCGACAGCTTCAGCAGGGCCAAAGCCGATTACATCAGTTTTCTGGAGGCTTTTTCAGCCTCTCGCCAGCTACCGGCCCAACTGTCCGGTATCCAGAACCTCACCGAAAAATTCAACGTGCTGCGCACGGGCTTGATCGACGCGTATCGGCAGGCGCTGAACAACATCAGCGACACCCAGAACAAAGCTCGCGAGCGCGCGTTGCTGATTTCCGGATTACTGGGGCTGGTAGGGTTGGCAGTGCTGATCATCGGCTTCATCACAGCCCACGGTATCGCCCGACGTTTCGGGGCGCCGATCGAGGCGCTGGCGGCGGCGGCGGACAATATCGGCCAGGGCAACTTCGAGGTGACGCTGCCGATCTCCTCGGCCTCGGAACTGAACTTGCTGACCCGTCGTTTCGGCATCATGGCCCAGGCTCTGCGCGAGCATCAGGCCACCAACGTCGATGAGCTGCTCGCCGGCCAGCAACGCTTGCAAGCGGTACTCGACAGCATCGACGACGGCTTGCTGATGATCGATCGCCAGGGTCGCCTGGAGCACCTCAACCCGGTGGCCCAGCGTCAATTGGGCTGGGACGAGGAGCGCCTGGGCCAGGGATTGGGCGAGGCGCTGGAACGCAAGGATTTGGATGAGGAACTGCAACTGGTGCTGCGCGGGGGAACGCTGGAGCGGGCGCCGGACGACTTGAGCATCGAAGTGGATGGCGAGTCGCGGTTGCTGACGTATAGCCTCACCCCCGTAAGCCATACCCAGGGGCACATCCTCGGGGCGGTGATGGTGTTGCACGATGTCACAGAACAACGCGCTTTCGAAAGGGTGCGCAGTGAATTCGTGTTGCGCGCGTCCCACGAGCTGCGTACCCCAGTGACCGGCATGCACATGGCGTTCGGCCTGTTGCAGGAGCGCGTGCATTTTCCTGAGGAATCGCGCGAAGCCGATCTGCTCAACACCGTCAACGAAGAAATGCAGCGCCTGATGCAGCTCATCAATGACCTGCTGAACTTCTCCCGCTACCAGAACGGCCTGCAAAAGCTGACGCTGGCACCTTGTTCCATCGAAGAACTGCTGGAGTCGGCCCGGCTGCGGTTTGCCGCACAGGCCCAGGCCAAGGGCATCCAATTGCTCGTGGCGATCCAGGGACCCTTACCGCGCCTGCATGCCGACGCTGCGCAACTGGACCGGGTGCTGGATAACCTGATCGACAATGCCATGCGTCACACGGGCGACCACGGTCAGATCCGCCTGCAGGCCCGTCGTCACGGCGAGCGGGTGATCATCAGCGTCGAGGACAATGGAGAGGGCATTCCCTACGGCCAGCAGGGACGGATCTTCGAACCTTTCGTCCAGGTCGGTCGCAAAAAGGGCGGCGCAGGGCTGGGGCTGGCGCTGTGCAAGGAAATCGTCCAGCTCCACGGTGGGCGCATGGGCGTTTATTCACGGCCGGGGCAGGGCACCCAGTTCTATATGGCGCTGGCGGTCTGAGTCGGCTCAGGCCTCATCGTCCAGGCGTCGCCCCAACAGGCGCCGGCCGCGGGTAATCAGCTCGATCAACTGCACGGCACTGAGCGCATGGGCAAACAGCCAACCCTGCCCGAAAGTCACGCCTTCGCTGCTCAGGTAAGACGCCTGGGCTTCATGCTCGATGCCCTCGGCAATCACCTTGAGCTCTAACGCGTGGGCCATGCGGATAATATGCGGGGCCACACCGCTGCTGGCGGCATCGTGCCCCAGGGCGTCAATGAAGGCTTTGTCGATTTTCAAGCAGTCCACCGGCAAGGTTTGCAGATAGGCGAGGCTGCAATAGCCTGTGCCAAAATCATCGATCAACACCTGATGCCCGACATCGCGCAGCGATTGCAGATTATCCCGGGCGACCAGGACATCGACCAATCCGCGTTCGGTCACTTCAAAGGCTATCTGGTGCGCCGACACCCGATGCAACGCCAGCAGGCGGGCGATCACTTCGCCGATACGTGGCACCATGACGTCGCACGCTGCCAGGTTCACCGAGATGTAGAGCTGCGGATTGGCCCGCAGCAGCTGACCCAACTGGTCGAACAGGCGTTGCAGCACGAAGTCTGTGATCTGACGGATCTGCCCGGTGTTCTCTGCCATCGGAATGAACAGATCCGGGCTGGTGAGGGTGCCGTCCGGGCGCCGCCAGCGCAACAGGGCTTCAGCACCGACGCAATTGCGACTGCGCAGGTCGAAGATCGGCTGGTACAGCACCTGCAATTCCCCGCGCCGGATGGCCCCGTGCAGCTCGGCGTCCATCGATTGGCGCTGACGCGCCAGCAGGAATACCTGGAAACCAATCCCCAGGCCCAGCATCAGGCTGATGGGCAGCAACCACCAGGCGTTGGAGGGAATATTGAAACCATTGCGTTGAGCAATCAGCACCAGTTGATATTCCGGGCTGTCGGTCTGCATCCGATAGATCAGGCGGTTCTGCGTCACTTGCAATGCATTGCGGCTTTTCGAGGGCCAAGGCTCCGTGGGCGGCCAGTACTGATCGGTGCCCAGCACCGGTATCGCCCGCTCGCCATGATCGAGCACCACAAGCAGGCTACTGCCGGGGGGCAGGTCGACCACGTCGGTCAGATGCCCGCGGGAAGTCGCAACGCGAAAATTGCCACGCCCCAGCATCAATGCAGCACGGTTTTCATCCGGCTCGGTGGTGGTATTGAGCCAGTAGCTGTAGGTCGGGCCCCGGATGTCAGGCGGTCGGATCACCGATAACCCGCTGCGGCGTGGACGATTGGAACAAACCCCGCTGCTATCGATATACGCCGCTTCGTAGACGAAACGGTAATTGAAGCTGACCTGCTGCAACGTCGCGATCATGTCGTCGTCGCATCTGCGCAAAGGCTGGTTTTGCAGATCGTCGAGGCTTTCGCGCAACTGTCCGAAAAGCTGCTCGAGTCGCTGCAGAAAGCGCTCGCCCTGAGCATTCATCTGGTCGCTTTCGCGCTGCTGGATTTGCTGCATCACCACGAACAGACTGGCGCCCAGCAATAGCACGGTACTCAGGACAGCCGCCATCATCGCCAGGAGAAACGGGCGATGGAGCCAGCTTTGCAGGGTTTCGCGGGCAGGCGTCATCATTGGTAATCCGAAAGTTACCAATGAGTTATAGCTTCTGATTTGGATTTAGCCCTGACCGTCGGACGGGCGTCATTATTTTGTCTGGTTGAGCACCTGCAGGATAGCCGCACTTTGCGCATCCGGCATGCCGTCGAACCGGGTCGGCCGGAAGCGCATCTGGAAGGCAGCGAGCACATGATGAGTGGCCACATCCCATTCGCCGGTGCGGGGCGTCGGGTAACCGAAACGGGCCAGCTCGGCCTGGAACCAACTGGCGTTCGGTACCTGCGCCGCGAAAACCGCCTGCTGGCGGATTACCGCCTGCTCGTCTGGCCAAATCCCCACCCCAGCTTGCGCCAGGCGCTTCCAGGGAAACAGCGGCCCAGGGTCAAGCTTGCGCATCGGGGCAATATCGCTATGCCCAATGATGTTGCGCGGGTTGATCCCATTACGCTGGGAGATGTCCTTGAGCAAGGCGATCAAGGCCTGGACCTGAGCTTCGCTGTAGGGATACCAGAGGCGCCCGGTGGGCGTATCGACGAAACCGGGATTGACGATCTCAATGCCGATGGAGCTGGAATTGAGCCAGGTCCGGCCATCCCATTCACTGTCTCCGGCGTGCCAGGCGCGCCGGCCTTCATCTACCAGCTTGTAGACGGTCGCGCTTTTATCATCGCCGATCAGGTAATGCGCACTGACTTCGCCGTGGGTGAGCAGAGCCAGGGACCGCTCCAGGGAAGCGGAAGTGTAATGCAGCACCACGAACTGGATACGGTTGTCATGATTGACTGAAGGGTGGCTGGTATCGAGCCTGGGGCCGCTGGCGCAACCGGCCAGAACCAGTAAGAAGGCAATGAGCGAAAAAAATTTCATGGCAGGTGCATTACGCGCTGGGGTAATGCAACAGTGTAACGTATCGCGTTGCGATGATCTGGCTCGCATAACGGGATTCACAAAATGGAACAATTGCCTTCAGCCCCATTCCACTCGGTTGCGCCCGGCATTTTTGGCTCTATATAGCGCCTGATCGGCTCTTTTAAGCACCGAATCGCTGTGCTCCCCGCTTTTGAACGCGGTCATGCCCACAGACACGGTGATCGTGACCGGCTCACCCTTGAAGTGAAACGGGCAGGCCTCGATGGCTGCGCGCAGGGACTCGGCCAGTCTTGCTCCGGCCGCCAGCGGCGTGTCGGGCACCAGCAGGACAAATTCCTCACCGCCAAAGCGGGCGATAAAATCGCTGCCACGCAAACGTCTGCGCAGCACCGAAGCGATGATCTTCAGCACCCGATCACCTGCCAGGTGGCCGTAGTTATCGTTGATGCGCTTGAAGTGATCCAGATCGAGCATGGCCAGCAGCAGACTGTTGCCGTGCCGCTGCCATTGGGCAACTTCCTGTTCGAGACGCTCGGACCAGGCGGCGCGGTTAGGCAGCCCAGTGAGCGGATCGATAAGCGCTTTTTGCCGCTGCTCTTCAAGATTATCCCGGACAACCTGGGCATCCTGCTCCATCAGCGCGACGCGCTCGGCCAGGCTTTTGAGGCGAGCCGACACTTCCTGCTCGCGCTGATCGCGCTGCTTCTGGTGCAGGTCCATCGTGCCAAGCAGGCCTTCGAGGTGGTTCTCCAGCACTTGCTTGAGACCTTCCAGGTCATCAGCTTCCTGCACGCTGCTTTGCAAGCCATCCACCTGCTCGCGAATCTGCGTGTCCATTTCCCGGGAGGCCGACTGGTTATCGGCATGGTCTTCACTGGCTGCCCGTAAACTGCTCTGGAAGGACTCAAGCCGATCATTGAGGCGCTGCAGGTACGCTTCGAATTCATGTTGGCCGGTGTCGGTAATTGCCAGCATGAGCACGGCAAGATCGTCGAGAATTGGCAGTAATTCATACCAGTTCAAGCCATTTTGCAGCCGTTCGCGCATGGCCTCGGCCTGGGGACGATGACGCTCGGGCAGGGTTAGATCGCCCAGCAGGCCCAACAGGGTGTCTTCTATATGCCTGGCCACCGAACTGTAGGACGGCTCCGGTGAGTCGGGCAGTTCATAATGGTCGTCCTCCGGCTCAGACGCTGCCGGCTCGACCGCGGCCGAGGGTTCGACGGGCTCTTCCGGGAGGGGCAGCGACTCGTCCAGCGCTTGCGGCGGCTCCTCGGGCATCAGCTCATCAGGGTTCCCAAGGGCGGCTACCGGCACCGCCTGTTCCGTGGGAATCGGCGCCGGCTCGGTTGCCTCCTCCTGCTCGGTAGCTTCATCTCGTTCCAGAGTCGGCTCGGCAGCTTCGGATACCGGCGACGGAGAGCGTTCTGGATCGGGATCGACCATTGGCGGAATGAACGCGACCGGTTCAGGCGCTTCATCGACCGTTGCCGCGGGTCCGGCTAACACTGCCGGGGCTGGAACTGGAGTTATGACAGGCGCAGCGTCAGTCGCTAACTGTGCCGGTGCCGGCGGTGTCGCTTCCAAAACCGTTACCGCGCTGCGCTGGGCAGGTTCGTGCGACGGAGGCGCCGCTTCTTCCTGGCCGTGGCCACCAAACAACCGTTGCAGCAGGCCGGGACGATTCGGTTCAGTGGGCGCTTCCAGCACACTCAGCGCCTGGCCCTGCAAGCTGCTCAGTTCACTGAGCAGCAAAGGAATCTCCCGAGCCTGGTCCACCCGGTCTTCCAACTGCTTGGAAAACTTTTTCAAGGGCCGGCTGACTTCCTTTGGCAGCGGCAAGGTTTGCAACTGAGCGACCAGGGAAGTCAATGCAGCGCTCACCTGTTCGACTCGAGTCTCGCGACGCTGCTCGGAATCAAGCACAGCTTTTTCCAGGCGGGGCAAAAGAGCGGCGAGGGCGGCATCCATGTCATCGCTGCGCACCACTTCGCGCATTTCTTTCATGCACTGATCGACCGCCCGGTCAGTGCCTTCGGCGGCCAGCGTACTGCGCACCAGGCCGCGACGCAGCAAGTCGAGCCGAGCCGCCCAGCGGCGCTCGAGCTTTTCTTGCTGTTCGATGCTCTTGAAGTACTTCTCTCTCCAGCGTTCGGCTTCGTCGCTCATTCATGGGATCCGCGAGGGGCAGGACTCAGTGCGGGGAATGCATCCGCCGTGAGCGAACCCGGCAGACGAATTTCGACCGCGACAGGCAGGTGGTCGGAAATGGGGTGAGCCAGCACCTCGAACCGTTCGAGGGTCAAGGTGGGGCTCAGCAGAATATGGTCCAGACAGCGCTGGGGGCGCCAGCTGGGGAATGTGGCTTCGAGTTGTGGGGCGAGCAGCCCAAGATCACGCAACGGCGAATTTTGCAGCAAGTCGTTGGCATGGGTATTCATGTCGCCCATCAATACCTGGTGCTTGTAGTCACCAATCAGCTCGCGGATGTAGGCCAGTTGCATCGTTCGGGTACGAGCCCCAAGGGCCAGGTGCATCATGACCACGATCAACGCCTCCGGACCTTCGCCAAAGCGCGCCAGGATCGCTCCGCGCCCCTTGGGACCGGGTAACGGGTGATCTTCTATCGCCCACGGCCGCAGGCGGCTCAACACACCATTGCTGTGCTGGCCCAGGCGTCCGAGGTTGCGATTGAGTTGTTGGTACCAGTAGGGGAAAGCACCCAGTTGAGCCAGATGCTCCACCTGATTGACGTAGCCCGATCTCAGGCTCCCACCGTCGGCCTCTTGCAAGGCCACCAGGTCGAAATCTTTCAGTAGGTCGCCGATCTTCTGCAGGTTGACGGCGCGTCCGGTGTGCGGCAGCAGATGTTGCCAGCCACGGGTCAGGTAATGCCGGTAACGCTCTGTGCTGATGCCCACCTGAATATTGAAACTGAGCAGCCGCAGGCAGTTGTCGGCAGGCAGGCCCGTGGAGGCGATATGATGCTCATTGACCCGCGGTTCATGCAGGCCAACGACGCGTTCGGTGCTCCAGCGGGCCATGGTCAGCGCCGCGCTTAGTTGGCGGCGGCCTTGGTTGCCGCTCGCTCTTTGGCAATCAACTGGTCGGCCAGCTCCAGCGCCTGGTTAGCACCACCGGCCGAACCGATATCAAAGCGGTATTTGCCGTTGACGACCATGGTGGGTACGCCAGTGATCTCGTATTTCTTGGCAAGTTCTTTGGCTTTGTTGATCTGGCCCTTGATGGCGAAGGAGTTGAACGTCGCCAGAAACTTGTCCTTGTCCACACCTTGGGTGGCGAGGAATTCAGCCATTTCTTCAGGATCGGTCAGACGCTTCTTCTCAACCTGGATCTCATTGAACACTGCAGCGTGAACCTTGTGCTCGACGCCCATGGCTTCGAGGGTCAGGAACATCTGGCCGTGGGCGTCCCATGGGCCGCCGAACATGGCCGGAATGCGTACGAAGTTAACGTCCGAAGGCAGTTTCTCGACCCATGGGTTGATGACCGGCTCGAACGCGTAGCAATGCGGGCAGCCGTACCAGAACAGTTCCACCACTTCGATCTTGCCAGGCACGGCCACCGGAACGGGATTGCTCAATTCGACGTAAGGGGCTTTCGATTCCTCGGCGTTGGCTTGGGCGGCCATGCCGAACAGGCTGACAGCGGCGAGCGCGGCGCTGATGATCAGATTACGCATGCTTTACTCCTGGACAATGAGGTGACCTCGCGAGGCGTGTTTTTCAGACAGGCCGTGACGGGTTCAAGTTCGCTAGTGTAACGGTAGCGGCCACAAAAAAGGGCGGCCAAAGCCACCCTTTTGATGTTCGCATCGACAGATTAATCGAGCGTTAACGTTGCAAGAGATGTAAACCCTCACAACGCCCGGCCAACGGTCTTAGTGCAGGCCCTGAATGTAGCTGGCCACCGCCGCGATCTCTTCGTCGCTCAGCTTGCGGGCAATGGTGCGCATCATCGCCTCGCCATCATTGTTACGACCGTCTGCTTCCTTGCGGAAGTCAGTCAGCTGCTTGGCAATGTACTGAGCGTGCTGGCCCCCAAGGTGCGGGAAGCCGGCCGCTGCGTTACCTTTGCCGTCAGGCGAGTGGCAACCGGTGCAAGCTGGAAGCCCCTTTTCCAGGTTGCCTCCGCGAAACAGCGCTTCACCACGTGCGACCAGTTTTGGATCGGCGGCGCCAACGCTGCCCTTCTGGCTGGCGAAATAAGCCGCCATGTCCGCCAGGTCCTGATCGTTCAGGTTGGTCAGCAGGCCGGTCATTTCCAGCACGACACGCTTGCCGTCCTTGATGTCCTTCAACTGCTTGGTCAGGTAACGCTCACCCTGGCCCGCCAGTTTTGGAAAGTTTGGTGCCATGCTGTTGCCATCCGGACCATGGCAGGCCCCACATACGGCGGCTTTCGCCTGGCCGGCGGCGGCATCGCCAGCGGCATGGGCTACGCCGGATATCCCCAATGTCAACAGCAGACTCACGATCAGTTTGTTCATCAGCTAATCCAACTACGGCTAAGGGTTAAAGAGTTATGGACCGGGTTTACTCGCTCATCCACTGGATGATGGCTCGGTAATCCTCGGCACTGCAGTCCATGCACAAACCACGCGGCGGCATCGCCTTGAAACCCTGGGTCACGTGTTGCACCAGCGTCTCCATACCTTTCGCCAACCTCGGCGTCCAAGCTTCCTGATCACCCTTGCGGGGTGCCATGGGGAGTTGGCCGGAATGACAGGCACCACAAACACGGTTGTACACAGCTTCCGGATCCTGTGTAGCCTGAGCGCTGTAAAGCGGCATCAAGACACCGGCAGCTAGCAGCCATTTCGTCATAAAACGACCTTTTCAGGGTTGAGAGCGAGCTGCGTTCTAGTGCGCAATTTCAGTCGGTCGCTCCCGTGAGCTTCATCCTACGCTGGGACAAAGCGCACACAAAATCTGCGGCATTATATACTGGCGTCACTGAAACGGAAACGACACAGCTTGCCGCGTCCATTCCCGACGCCACCCACATCGGAAATCCCATGCAACTGAAGAACCCCATCCTCGGCCTGTGCCAACAGTCCACCTTCATGCTTAGCGCCGCCAAAGTCGATCAATGCCCCGACGATGAAGGCTTTGAAGTGGCTTTCGCCGGGCGTTCCAACGCCGGTAAATCCAGCGCACTGAACACCCTGACCCATGCAAGCCTGGCGCGCACCTCGAAAACCCCGGGTCGCACGCAGCTCTTGAACTTCTTCAAGCTAGACGATGAACGCCGTTTGGTCGACCTGCCCGGTTACGGCTACGCGAAAGTCCCCATCCCGCTCAAACAACACTGGCAGCGCCATCTGGAAGCCTACCTGGGCAGCCGCGAGAGTTTGAAAGGCTTGATTCTGATGATGGACATCCGCCATCCGATGACCGACTTCGATCTGCTGATGCTCGACTGGGCTGTCGCCAGCGGTATGCCGATGCACATCCTGCTGACCAAGGCAGACAAGCTCACCTACGGCGCAGCCAAGAACACCCTGCTCAAAGTGCAGTCGGAAATCCGCAAGGGGTGGGGCGAGACGATCACCATCCAGTTGTTCTCGGCGCCCAAGCGCATGGGCCTGGAAGAGGCCTACACTGTATTGGCCGACTGGATGGAATTGGCAGACAAGGGCAGCGAAGAGGCGGAATAAGCCAAATCGCGGGCAAAAAAAACCCCGGACTTCGTATGGGGAGGGGGAAGTTCGGGGTCCAAGTTCCGGACCGCTAGGGCGGGGTCCAGATATCTGCCAACACTTAACACAACATAGGAGCATTGAAGGGCTTCACCAGCCTTTCAGAAACTCTGAGTAGCAATTCACGGTTTTAGTTCAGATTATTTTTGGAAATAACCTTAGGAATTTTCCGAACTAATGAGGCCAGGATTCGATTTGGCGAGGGGATTTCCCTCGCCACAGGGCCTACCATATCCCCCTGACCCACACAGGTCCCCGCAATTTCAGCAGTTGAGACTCAGTGCGCCTCATCCCAGTTATTGCCCACGCCCACTTCCACCAGGAGCGGCACATCCAGCATGGCGGCGGCGCTCATGTGCTGGCGTATTTCCTCGCGCACCTGGTCGACCAGATCCTCGCGCACCTCCAGCACCAATTCGTCGTGGACCTGCAGGATGACCTTGGCATCCAGCCCCGACGCAGTCAGCCAGCGATCCACCGCCACCATGGCTTTCTTGATGATATCTGCCGCAGTGCCCTGCATCGGCGCGTTGATGGCCGTGCGTTCTGCGCCTTTGCGCAAAGCCGGATTTTTCGCGTTGATATCCGGCAGGTACAACCGACGCCCGAAAATGGTTTCGACGTAACCTTGCTCGGCTGCCTGGGCACGGGTGCGCTCCATGTAGGCCAGTACGCCTGGGTAGCGGGCAAAGTAGCGGTCGATGTAAGCCTGGGACTGCTTGCGATCCACACCGATCTGCTTGGCCAGACCGAAAGCACTCATGCCGTAGATCAGGCCGAAGTTGATCGCCTTGGCGCTGCGGCGCTGGTCATGAGTGACGGCGTCCAGCTCTACGCCGAAAACCTCGGCGGCGGTGGCCCGGTGCACATCCAGATTATTGCGGAAGGCGTGGAGCAGGCCTTCATCCTTGGCCAGGTGCGCCATGATCCGCAGTTCGATCTGCGAGTAGTCCGCCGCCAGCAGCTTGTAGCCTTTCGGCGCAACGAACGCCTGACGAATCCTGCGGCCTTCGGCGGTGCGAATCGGAATGTTCTGCAGGTTGGGGTCGATCGAGGACAGCCGCCCGGTAGCGGCGACGGCTTGCTGATAATTGGTATGGACGCGGCCCGTGCGGCTGTTGATCTGCTCTGGCAGGCGGTCGGTGTAGGTGCTCTTGAGCTTGCTCAGCGAGCGGTACTGCATCAATACCTTGGGCAGCGGATAATCCTGCTCGGCCAGCTCGGCCAGCACCGCTTCGGCGGTAGACGCCTGGCCCTTGGCGGTTTTGCTGAGCACCGGTAAGCCAAGTTTTTCGTAGAGGATCACCCCCAGTTGCTTGGGTGAACCCAGGTTGAATTCCTCCCCGGCGATGGCAAATGCCTCGCGCTCCAGGGCCACGAGCTTCTCGCCCAACTCAACGCTCTGCACCCCCAGCAGGTTGGCATCGACCAGCGCACCCTGGCGCTCAATGCGTGCCAGGACCGGCATCAACGGCATTTCGATTTCGTTGAGCACCTTGCCCAGACTTGGCGTGGCAGCCAGTTTTTCCTGCAAGGCCTGGTGCAGGCGGAAAGTCACGTCCGCGTCTTCGGCGGCGTAAGGGCCGGCCAGTTCCAGGGCAATCTGGTCAAAGGTCAGCTGTTTGACGCCTTTGCCGGCGATGTCCTGGATATCGGTCTTGCTTTGTCCCAGGTACTTGAGCGCCAGGCTGTCCATGTCGTGACGGGTTGCTGTGGAGTCCAGTACGTAGGACTCAAGCATGGTGTCGAAGGCAATGCCTTGCACAAGAATGCCGTTGTTTTGATCACCACCGATGGCGCAGTTGGCCAGGATGTTGGTTTCGAATTTGGCATGCTGGCCGACCTTGAGCTTGTTCGGGTTCTCCAGCAATGGCTTGAGCGCCTTGAGCACCGTGTCGCGATCCAGTTGCTCCGGCACGCCCATGTAGGAATGGGTCAAGGGAACGTAGGCCGCCTCAAAGGACGCGACGGCAAACGACAACCCTACGAGTTGCGCATGCTGGGCGTCGTTACCATTGGTTTCGGTGACGAAAGCAAACAGCGGCGCCTGTTCAAGCTTGGCGAGCCAGGCGTCGAAACGTGCCTGGTCGAGAATGATCTCGTACTTGGCCTCAGCGGCGCCGGGTTGTTCGTCGGCAGCTTCGACGATCTCCTGACCGGCACGCTTGGCATCGCGCTGGTTTTCTTCGAACCAGCTCTTGAACTCCAGCAGGGTATACAGCTCGGCGAGTTTCTCGTGATCCGGCTGGCCCATTTGCAGGTCGTCGAGACCGACATCCAACGGCACGTCGGTCTTGATGGTCGCCAGCTCGTAGGAGAGGAGGGCCATTTCCTTGTGTTCTTCGAGTTTGGCGGCCAGGGTCTTGGCGCCACGAATCGGCAAGGTGGCGACGATCTCCAGTTGCGCATACAGCTCGGTCAGGCCGCCATTGACGCCCACCAGCAGGCCCGAGGCGGTCTTCGGACCGATGCCCGGAACACCGGGAATGTTGTCGGAAGAATCGCCCATCAATGCCAGATAATCGATGATCTGCTCCGGAGCGACGCCAAACTTCTCCTTCACGCCAGCCACGTCCAGGGCGCTACCGGTCATGGTGTTGACCAAGGTAATGTGCCCGTCAACCAGTTGCGCCATGTCTTTGTCGCCGGTGGAGATCACCACCGGACGGTCGGCTGCGGCGCTGCTGCGGGCCAGGGTGCCAATCACGTCATCGGCTTCGACGTTGTCCACGCACAGCAGCGGGAAGCCCAGGGCCTTGACGCTGGCATGCAGCGGCTCAATCTGCACGCGCATGTCGTCGGGCATGCTGGGGCGGTTGGCCTTGTATTCGGCGTACAGCTCATCGCGAAAGGTCCCACCCTTGGCATCGAACACCACGGCGAACGGGCTGTCCGGATACTGTTTGCGCAGGCTCTTGAGCATGTTCAGCACGCCCTTGACCGCGCCTGTCGGCAGGCCTTTGGAGGTGGTCAACGGTGGTAGCGCGTGAAAGGCGCGATAAAGATAAGAAGAACCGTCCACCAGGACGAGGGGGGCTTGGCTCATGAGCAGGATCAACCTTTTCGGCGGGTCCGGGGCTAGAATAGCGGGACCGTTGACGACAAAGGGACAAGGTTATCATGCGTACACTAAATCGCCTGTTACTGGCTGGCTTGTTTGCAATCACCCCGCTGGCCGTCATGGCGGCGGACGACGCCCCCTCGGCGGACCCGGATGTCACCATCCGCACCGAAGGCGATAGAACCATTCAGGAGTACCGGCAAAACGGCTTTTTGTACGCGATCAAGGTCACGCCCAAAAACGGCAAGCCTTATTTCCTGGTCCGTGCCGATGGCAGCGACGGGAATTTCATCCGCTCGGATCAGCCGGATATGCTGATTCCATCGTGGAAAATCTTTGAGTGGTAATACCGCTCTCGACTTCAACCGGCGCTCGCTGATGGGCGCCCGTACTGGCAGTTTTTAACCATGTCTGTGTTCACTCCCCTGGCTCGGCCCGAGCTGGAAACCTTTCTCGCCCCTTATGGGCTCGGCCGCCTGCTTGATTTCCAGGGGATCGCCGCCGGCAGCGAAAACACCAATTTTTTTATCAGCCTGGAGCAGGGTGAATTTGTCCTGACCCTGGTGGAACGCGGCCCGGTGCAGGAAATGCCGTTCTTCATCGAGCTGTTGGATGTGCTGCATGACGCCGACCTGCCGGTGCCTTACGCCTTGCGTACCACCGACGGCATTGCGCTGCGAGAACTGGCTGGCAAGCCGGCGCTGCTGCAACCGCGCCTGGCCGGCAAGCACATCAAGCAGGCCAACGCACAGCATTGCGCCCAGGTGGGGGAGTTGCTGGCCCATCTGCACCTGGCGACCAAGGACAACATGATCAAGCGCAAGACTGATCGCGGCCTGGACTGGATGCAGGAGGAGGGCGCGAAGCTGTTGTCGCACCTGGATACCGAACCCCGTCGGTTGCTGGAGGCTGCGCTGGATGAAATCGCCCAACAGAAGTTAAAAATTCTGGCGCTGCCCCGGGCCAACATCCACGCGGACCTGTTCCGCGACAATGCGATGTTCGAGGGCACACACCTGACCGGGCTGATCGACTTCTATAACGCCTGCTCCGGGCCAATGCTGTATGACGTTGCCATCGCCCTGAACGACTGGTGTTCGGATGACAACGGTGTGCTCGATGGCCCACGGACGCGGGCCTTGTTGGGGGCTTATGCGGCGCTGCGCCCATTCACGGCCGCCGAGGCCGAGTCATGGCCGACGATGCTGCGCGTGGCATGCGTGCGCTTCTGGCTGTCGCGGCTGATCGCCGCCGAGTCTTTTGCCGGGCAGGATGTACTGATCCACGATCCGATGGAGTTTCAGCAGCGGTTGGCGCAGCGGCAGACGGTCAGTGCGATGTTGCCGTTCGCCCTCTGACGCAACTGAATGCCTCTGTGGCGAGGGAGCTTGCTCCCGCTGGGGTGCGCAGCAGCCCTAAGATTTTGCGGTCGCTGCGCAACCGAGCGGGAGCAAGCTCCCTCGCCACAGGGTTTGCGCTCGGCAGTTATAGCGACTCCAGGCACCCAGCCAAGTCATTCCCCAACTTCTCCAGCAACTGCTCATACCCTTGCGCCGTCGCAGGGGTATAGCCGCCCAGCGCATCCAGCTCCGCCAATTTCACCGGTAACCCGGCCACCAGGGTTTCGGCCAGGCGCGGGCGCAGGGGCGGTTCGCTGAAGACGCACGTCTTGCCCACGGCCTGCAAGCGATTGCGCATCGCCGCCACGTGTTGGGCGCCGGGCTGGACTTCGGTGGCCACGGCAAAAACTCCGGCGTGCTTGAGGCCGTAGTGGTCTTCGAAATAGTCGAACGCTTCGTGGAACACGAAATACGGCTTGCCCGCGACGCCGGCCAGACGGGTCTTCAAACGCGCATCCAGCGCATCGAGACGCTGGTTGAAACCCTTGAGGTTGCTTTGATAGCGGCTGGCATTGGCCGGATCGGCCGCGCTCAGGTCGGCAGCCATCTTGGCGGCAATCACCCGGGCATTGGTTGGCGAGAGCCACAGATGGGCATCGATGGTGCCGGGGCGATGGTCGTGATCATGCTCATCGGCGCCATGCTCATCTTCGGCGTGGGAATGACTGTCCTGGGCGAAGTGACGCAACTTGAGCCCCGGCACATCCTGCACCGCGACGGACGGCAACGTACGACCGTTCAGCACGCGCGGCAGGAAACTTTCCATGTCGGGGCCAATCCAGTAGAGCAAATCCACCGACTGCACCTTCCGTACGTCGGAAGGCCGCAGGGCGTAATGGTGAGGTGAAGCGCCGGGCGGCAGCAGGACCTCAGGAACCGCCACGCCGTCCTGCACCGCGGCGGCAATCAGTTGCAATGGCTTGATGCTGGTAAGCACTTTGACTTCGGCCTGGGCCGGGCCGATCAGCAGAAAACTGGCGACAAAAGCGACAAAGATCGAAAAATTTCGGGACACGATGACCACTCGAAGAGGCGAGAACGGGTAACATAATAACGTCTCTCACTAAAATCGTCGCTGCCCATGCCTATTACGCCCCTTGCCAGTCGTCCCCATGACCATTCTCACTGCGTGCACACCGCGCTGTCCGAGGCCGACGCCATCTGTGCGCGCCAAGGGTTACGCCTGACCGCTTTGCGTCGACGCGTGCTGGAGCTGGTCTGGCAAAGCCACAAGCCGCTGGGCGCCTACGACATACTCGCGGTGCTCAGTGAGCAGGACGGCCGCCGCGCCGCGCCGCCCACGGTTTATCGGGCGCTGGATTTCCTGCTGGAAAACGGCCTGGTGCATCGCATCTCGTCGTTGAATGCCTTTGTTGGCTGCAATCATCCGGAACATGCGCACCAGGGCCAGTTCCTGATCTGTCGCGAATGCCACGCAGCCATCGAGCTGGAGCAGAAGTCCATCAGCGATGCCATCGTTGCCAGCGCCAAAGAAGTGGGTTTCGTGGTTGATACCCAGACCGTCGAAGTGGTCGGGCTCTGCTCCGGTTGCCAGGGGGCCTGATGAGCAATGCGTTGATCCGTCTCGAGCACGTAGGCGTGACGTTCGCCGGCCAGAGCGTGCTGGATAACATCCACCTGAGCGTCGAGCCGGGGCAGATCGTCACCCTGATCGGCCCCAACGGCGCCGGCAAGACGACCCTGGTGCGTGCCGTGCTGGGGTTGCTCAAACCCGACAGCGGCAGCGTCTGGCGCAAGCCGAAGCTGCGGGTCGGCTACATGCCGCAAAAGCTTCATGTGGACCCGACGCTGCCCCTGTCGGTCCTGCGCTTCTTGCGCCTGGTGCCTGGCGTGGATCGCGCACGGGCCCTGGCGGCGCTCAACGAAGTCGGTGCCGAACAGGTGATCGACAGTCCGGTACAAAGTGTTTCCGGCGGTGAAATGCAGCGCGTGTTGCTGGCTCGCGCTCTGCTGCGCGAACCCGAGCTGCTGGTGCTCGACGAGCCCGTACAAGGGGTCGACGTGGCCGGTCAGGCCGAGCTGTACAGCCTGATCACCCGCCTGCGCGACCGTCACCGCTGCGGCGTGCTGATGGTTTCCCATGACCTTCACCTGGTCATGAGCACCACTGACCAGGTGGTCTGCCTCAATCGCCACGTCTGCTGTTCCGGGCATCCCGAGCAGGTCAGCGGCGATCCGGCATTCGTCGAACTGTTCGGAAAGAACGCACAAAGCCTGGCGATTTATCACCACCATCACGACCACGCCCATGACCTGCATGGTTCGGTGGTCAGCGGCTCGTCTGTTTCTACCCATGTTCATGGAGATGGCTGCAAGCATGGCTGATTTTCTGTTGTACGCCCTGCTCGCAGGCTTGGCCCTCGCGATGGTGGCCGGCCCCCTGGGCTCGTTCGTGGTCTGGCGGCGCATGGCCTATTTCGGCGATACCTTGTCCCACGCGGCCTTGCTGGGCGTGGCCCTGGGCTTTTTGCTGGACGTCAGCCCCGCAGTGGCGGTGACCGTCGGCTGCCTGTTGCTGGCGGTGCTACTGGTGACGCTGCAACAGCGTCAACCGCTGGCGTCCGACACGCTGCTGGGCATTCTGGCGCCCAGCACCCTGTCTCTCGGGCTGGTGGTACTAAGCTTCATGCATGACGTGCGGATTGATCTGATGGCCTACCTGTTTGGTGATCTGCTTGCCATCAGCCCCATGGATCTTTCGTGGATCCTGGGTGGCAGCGCGGCCGTCCTGCTGCTGCTGGTAGCGCTCTGGCGCCCGTTGCTGGCGGTTACTGTGCATGAGGAACTGGCGCGGGTCGAAGGCTTGCCCGTGGTGGGTTTGCGGCTGGCGTTGATGCTGTTGATTGCGGTGGTCATTGCCGTGGCGATGAAAATCGTCGGTGTATTGCTGATTACTTCTTTGCTGATTATCCCGGCGGCCGCAGCACAGCGGCACGCCCGCTCCCCGGAGCAGATGGCCCTGGGCGCCAGCCTGCTGGGCATGCTCGCAGTGTGCGGTGGGCTGGCGCTATCGTGGTTCAAGGACACCCCGGCCGGGCCGTCGATTGTGGTCAGCGCCGCCGCGCTATTTCTGCTGAGTTTTGTCCTGCCCCGCCGAGGGGTGTAGACTTGCTCGCTTTTTGCGCAAATAGAGAGTCGCAGGAATGAAGCCGTTCGCCTCCCGTTATCTGCTCCTTGTCGCATTTTCCCTGCTGCTGGGCGCCTGCCAGAGTTCGCCGCCAGTCGCCGAAGCCCCCGACACCCGGGGCCCGGCCCTCGCGCAGTTTGAACAAAGTCTGGCCGGCAATGAGCTGGCCACTGCTGAAGACCAACTGGCCGCCTTGCAGGCCCAGTCGCCGGAAGACCCGGCGCTGGAACCCTACCAACGGCAACTGGCCGAGGCGTATCTGCGCCGCAGCCAAATTGACCTGCAAAAAGGCGATGTAAACGCCGCCGCCACCGCCCTGAGCCGAGCCCGAGCCTTGATGCCCAAGGCGCCAGCGCTCTCCGGTGAGGTCAACAGCGCCATTGCCGAGGCCCGCAAGGTCGAGCTGGAAAAAGCCGAGGCCGCCCTCAAGGCCGCCGAAGCCAAACCGGTCGCCAAAGTGATCGACCCGAGTGCTGAAAGCACGACAGTTGCGCTGAATATCGGCGATATACAGAAAATGCGTCGACAACTGGATGCCATTGCCGCCGACGTGGTGAATTTTCAATGTGACGTCAGCATCCAGGCGCCGCGCACCGACGATTATCCGTGGTTGGCGACTTTGCTGACCAAGCGGGTCCAGAAACTGGACCCGGGGTTTGATTTGAAACTGCAGAAGCAGATTCTGCGCAACGTACCGGCGCAAATGGTGCTGACACCGCGCAATCCCTAAAAAGCATCGCGAGCAGGCTCGCTCCCACATGAGGTTTTGTGATCGACACAAAACCACTGTGGGAGCGAGCCTGCTCGCGATTGCGTCCTACCAACAAAAGCTCTGTCAGCCGCCCATCAAGCCGGAATCGCCTTGGCCTTAGGCTCCCGCGCCCACACCCGATGTTGGGCAATAGCGTCGAAGAATGCCGGGAACTGGCTGGCATCCGCGTCGGGAATCAGCCCCGCATCCGCCTCCAGCTTCAATAGCACCAGCAATTGCCGGGCCTCGCCGTTGAGCGCGATGGCTTTCAGGTGCTTGTAGGCTTCCAGTACGTAATGCAACGCCACGCCGTCCGCACTCAAGGCTTTGATCGATTCAGCGCCACCTGGGACGAACACCGCGTCAAAGGCAATGGACGGCATACCTTCCATGGACGCATCCACCGGCAGTTTTTGCCCAGCGGCTGTGGTGACGGGGGCGGAGGTCGGCCCCAGCACTTTGGCGTGAGCACCCTTGGCTTCCAAGGCTTGCTTGAGCGCATCGATAATCGCCCCATCGACACCGTTGGCCACCAGCACAGCCACCTTGCGGGTCTTGATGTCCCCGGACAGCAGGTTCGCCTGACTCAAGGCGGGGGATTGTTCCAACGAAGGTTTCGGTACGTCCACGGTGCAGGCGGTCGGTGCTGGCAGCCCGAGGTTTATTGCCACCCGCTCGGCCAACTTCAGATCAATGTTGGCGAGGATTTCATTGACCTGTCGTGCCCGAATGAACTCCCGCTCCACCTTGCCCAGTTCGAAACTGTAGGCGGCGATGATGTGTTCCTGCTCGTGGGGGCTCATGCTGTTGTAGAACAGCCGCGCTTGGGAAAAGTGATCGCCAAACGACTCGCTGCGTTGACGAATCTTGTGGGCATCGATGCGCTCTGGATAACTTTCGAAGCCGCCGTCCTGCGGGCCGGGCGGGGTTTCCTTCGGCCAGCCGCCATCGATGGAGTTCGGCTCGTAGGAAGCGCGGCCCTTGTCGATGGTGGTGCGGTGCATGGCGTCACGCTGGCCGTTGTGCACCGGGGTAATCGCCCGGTTGATCGGCAGCTCATGAAAATTCGGCCCACCGAGTCGGCTGATTTGCGTATCGGTGTAGGAAAACAGCCGGCCTTGCAGCAGCGGATCATTGGTGAAGTCGATGCCCGGCACGATATGCCCAGGGCAGAACGCGACTTGCTCGACCTCGGCAAAGAAGTTATCCGGGTTGCGGTTCAATACCATCTTGCCCAGGGGCGTGATAGGAACGAGCTCTTCGGGAATGAGCTTGGTGGGGTCGAGGAGGTCGAAGTCGAACTTATGCTCGTCTTCCTCGGGGACAATTTGTACGCCAAATTCCCATTCCGGGTAGTCCCCCATCTCGATAGATTCCCAAAGATCGCGACGGTGGTAGTCGGTATCTTTACCGGCGAGCTTCTGCGCTTCGTCCCACACCAGCGAACAGGTGCCGACTGTGGGGCGCCAGTGGAATTTGACGAAGCTGCTCCGGCCCTCGGCGTTGATCATCCGGAAGGTGTGTACGCCGAAACCCTGCATGGACCGCAGGCTCTTGGGAATGGCCCTGTCAGACATGGCCCAAATCACCATATGGGCCGACTCCGGCACCAGCGAGACAAAATCCCAGAAGGTGTCGTGGGCCGAACCGCCCGTGGGAATTTCATTATGGGGTTCGGGTTTCACCGCATGGACGAAGTCTGGAAACTTCACCGCATCCTGGATGAAAAACACCGGCATGTTGTTGCCCACCAGGTCGAAGTTGCCTTCGTCGGTAAAGAACTTCACCGCAAAGCCACGCACATCTCGCACGGTGTCGCCAGATCCTCGTGGACCTTGCACCGTGGAAAAGCGCACGAATACCGGCGTTTTTTTGCTCGGGTCCTGTAGGAAACCGGCCTTGGTCAGCGCCGAATGCGCTTCATAGCTCTGAAAGTAGCCATGGGCGCCGGTGCCGCGGGCGTGGACAATACGCTCCGGGATGCGCTCATGGTCAAAGTGCGTGATCTTCTCACGCATGATGAAGTCTTCCAGCAATGAAGGCCCGCGCGCCCCGACCCGGAGGGTGTTCTGGTTGTCGGCAATCTTCACGCCCTGATTGGTGCGCAGCGCCTGCTCGGTGGCGTCGGAGCGAAACTGTTCCAGGCTTTCAAGCTTGGCGTTGGTGTTGCCGCGATCCAGCGTGTCGGTCCCGGCCAGTTGGCTTTCGGTGCCGGTGGGCTTGTTGGTACTCATCAGACATAACTCCTCGTTGCGATCCCCGCCGTGGCCAGGACTCTTGAGTTCGATGCCGCAGGCACGGTACCCGGGCATTTTCGAGTTGCTTAGTGAGTGACCGATACCGGTTCGCCGCGTTCCTTTTTTATGTCCTTTGATCGCCTTATTGCCAAATGGCTGGTTCAATCGCAAATAAATGCTAAGAACCTCTATACGGACAGGCTAAAATGCGCGCCCGGCTAACCGCTGATCCTTTTCCAACGCGCCCCACAAGGTTCGCTACGTGATCGAGTTTCAAAACGTCCATAAAACCTACCGGGTCGCCGGTAGGGATATCCCCGCCCTGCACCCGACCAGTCTGACGATTGAGAACGGTCAGGTCTTCGGCCTGATTGGCCATTCCGGTGCGGGAAAAAGTACCCTGTTGCGCCTGATCAATCGCCTGGAAGACTCCAGCGGCGGCAAGATCATCGTCGACGGCGAGGAAGTCACTGCCCTGGACGCCGGCGGCTTGCGGCGTTTCCGTCAGCAGGTCGGGATGATTTTCCAGCACTTCAATTTGCTGGCGTCCAAGACCGTGGCCGACAACGTGGCGCTGCCACTGACGCTGGCGGGTGAATTGTCCCGCAGCGAAATCGACCAGCGCGTCGCCGAATTGCTGGCGCGGGTGGGCTTGTCCGACCACGCCAAAAAATACCCGGCGCAGTTGTCCGGTGGCCAGAAGCAGCGCGTCGGCATCGCCCGCGCCCTGGCGACCAAGCCCAAGATCCTGCTGTGCGACGAAGCCACCAGCGCACTGGACCCACAAACCACCGCATCGGTGTTGCAACTGCTGGCGGAAATCAACCGCGAGCTGAAGCTGACCATCGTGCTGATCACCCATGAAATGGACGTGATCCGCCGCGTCTGCGATGAAGTGGCGGTGATGGACGCCGGCGTGATCGTCGAGCAAGGACCCGTGGCCGAGGTCTTCTTGCATCCCAAGCACCCGACCACCAAGCGTTTCGTCCAGGAAGACGAGCAGATCGACGAAAGCGAACAGCGCGACGACTTTGCCCACGTACCAGGGCGCATCGTGCGTCTGACGTTCCAGGGCGAAGCGACCTACGCGCCATTGCTCGGCACCGTCGCCCGGGAAACCGGCGTGGACTACAGCATTCTGGCCGGTCGTATCGACCGCATCAAAGACACCCCCTACGGGCAACTGACCCTCGCCGTCACCGGCGGTGACATGGAGGCGGCATTCGCCCGCTTCACCGCGGCTGACGTCCACATGGAGGTGCTGCGCTGATGGAACTGTTGAATTCATTCTTCGCCAACATCGATTGGCTGGAAATCTGGCTGGCGACCGGCGACACCCTGCTGATGCTCTTTGGCTCGCTGCTTTTCACCGTGCTACTCGGCCTGCCGCTGGGCGTGTTGTTATTCCTCTGCAGCCCGCGCCAGTTGCTCGAAGCCCGCGGCGTTTATGCGCTGCTGTCGCTGATCGTCAACATCTTGCGCTCGCTGCCGTTCATCATCCTGTTGATCGTGATGATTCCGTTCACGGTATTGATCACCGGCACATCCCTGGGCGTGGCCGGCGCAATCCCGCCACTGGTGGTCGGCGCAACACCGTTCTTCGCCCGCTTGGTGGAAACCGCCTTGCGCGAAGTCGATCGCGGCATCATCGAAGCGACCCAGGCCATGGGCGCGACCACGCGGCAGATCATCGTCAACGCCTTGCTGCCGGAAGCCCGTCCAGGCATTTTTGCCGCGATTACGGTGACAGCGATTACGCTGGTGTCCTACACGGCCATGGCCGGTGTGGTCGGTGCCGGTGGTTTGGGTGACCTGGCGATCCGTTTCGGTTACCAGCGCTTCCAGACCGATGTGATGGTAGTCACGGTGGTGTTGCTGCTGGTGCTGGTCCAGGTCCTGCAAACCGTGGGCGACAAACTGGTTGTGCATTTCTCTAGAAAGTAAGGCCTCGCGGCCAATAAACCATGAGCCGGCCATTCGCTGGCAGGCGCCAAGAGCGGGCGCCCCACAAGGAGTTAGCTGAATGAAAAAACTACTGGTTGCCTTCGCTGCCGCCGCAGCATTTTCCGCCCACGCCGCCGAGACCCTGACCGTCGCGGCGACACCGGTGCCGCACGCGGAAATCCTCGAATTCGTCAAACCGGCCCTGGCCAAAGAAGGCGTGGACCTCAAGGTCAAAGTCTTCACCGACTACATCCAACCGAACGTACAGGTCGCGGAAAAGCGCCTGGACGCCAACTTCTTCCAGCACCAGCCGTACCTGGATGAGTTCAACAAAGCCAAGGGCACCCACCTGGTGAGCGTGACCGGCGTGCACCTGGAACCTTTGGGCGCGTACTCCAGCAAGTTCAAGACACTGGCAGAAGTGCCAGGCGGTGCCAACGTGGTCATCCCTAACGACGCCACCAACGGCGGCCGTGCGCTGTTGCTGCTGGCGAAGCACGGGGTGATCAAGCTGAAGGATTCCAACAACATCCTGTCGACGACCAAGGACATTGTTGAGAACCCGAAGGATTTGAAGTTCCGTGAGCTGGAAGCCGCGACCATTCCACGGGTGCTGACTCAGGTAGATCTGGCGTTGATCAATACCAACTATGCGTTGGAGGCCAAGCTTGATCCGTCCAAGGATGCGTTGGTGATTGAAGGGAACGACTCGCCGTATGTGAACATCCTGGTGGCTCGTGAGGATGATAAGGACAGTGAGGCGATGAAGAAGCTGGTGGCGGCGTTGCATACGCCGGAAGTGAAGGCTTTTATTCTTGAGAAGTACAAAGGGGCGGTTTTGCCGGCGTTTTGAGCTGATCAGGTGGTGAAAAAACGGGGCTGCGTGGGAATGCAGGCCCGTTTTTTTGCTCGGAAATACGGCGTTACGGAAAGGCCCTCAAGATCATGGGCATTCATCAAACTTGATTGACATAGTGTTTGTTCCGCAATAATAATTGTCCCCAACGCATGAGGGTTTAACTCTCGTGCCTACCTTCCGAGGCCCGCTTGAGAGAAATCTCTGCGGGCTTTCGTGTTTCTATGACAAGGAGTCCGGTCACTATGACGCATTACGTCGCGTACCTGGATGAGTTCGGGCACGTCGGCCAGTGGGACTGTCAGAAATTTTGTGTTCGGGCATAACATGCTGAA
>NZ_CAAKGZ010000040.1:0-1313 GCF_901007645.1 Pseudomonas sp. FG-3G | reverse complement strand
TGTCTAGTCCTGAAATAGGTTTACACCTGTTTCAGTCTCAAAACGCCCGATGCACCGCATCGGGCGTTTTGTATTTCAGGGCCAAATGAGGTCGCTTACGGTTATAGATTTCTATCGATTCCTCAACCATGCGCTTGGCTTGGGCGAGGTCTTTGGGACGGTGTAAAAGAAATTCTGTTTTCAGAATCCCATTCACTCGTTCCGCTAGGGCATTCTGGTAGCAGTCGTAGCCATCCGTCATCGAACACCTGACGCCATGCTTGGCGTGCAGCTTTTGGTAGAGATCAGAGCAGTATTGCGAGCCCCGATCGGAGTGATGTACCAGTGGCTGATTGGTTCTTCGGTGTCGAAGAGCTTTCGTCATCGCCCGGATGACTGACTCGGTATGCAGGCTTTCATGCACATGATGGCCGACTATTTTGCGCGAGAACGCATCAGTGACCAGACTTACGTAAGCGACGCTTTGCTCGGTCGGTAAATAGGTTATATCCGCCACCCACACCTGTTCCGGGCCGGTGGCAGTGACTTGGTCAGGGCCGGGCTTGAGCCGATTCGGATGTCGACGGAAGCGATGATGACTGTCGGTAGTCTTGTGATAAGCGCGTTTGCGTGGGACCAGTTGTCGCTGGTCTCGCAGAATATCGAACAATCGATCTCGGCCTACCGTTTGCGTTAGTTCAGGTTCGGCTTGCATTAGCCCATGCAGCTTACGGGTGCCCAACCGAGGCATTTCAAGGCGTGCCTCCAGCACAAACCCCAGCACCTTTTGCGCATGGCTAGCTTGCGCGTCGTAAGCTCGATTGCGCTTGTAATACGCCTGCCGTGAGATGCCCAGAAACTGGCAAGCCCTGGTGACACTCAGGCCTTCGATTTGCCCTTGGCTGAGGACTTGCCGGATCGCTTTTTTACGACAGAAACACCGTAATCGTTTTTCAGCACGTCAACGACAGCTTCAAAAAATTGGGCTTTCTGGTTGGCAAGGGCCAGCTTTTCTTCCAGCTCCTTGATTCGCTGCTCTGGTGTCAGCGGCAAATTTGGCTCGGCCATCGGTCGGTTCCTCTGGGCACGAATGGAGGCGCCTTGGCTCCAGTCCTGCCGCCCATGCTTGCGTAACCATACCAACACAGTCGACCGGCCCTGAATCCCATAACGCCGTTGAGCCTCTTTATAACTCAGTTCGCCCTTCTCAACCTGATCGACAACCGCCAATTTAAAGCCCAGCGTGTAATCACGCTGACTACGCCTTCTTCCTGAATCCATTGGTTCCTCCTGAGGATAGGTCAGAAGGTGTAAACCTTATTCAGGACGAGACA
>NZ_CAAKGZ010000039.1:0-1372 GCF_901007645.1 Pseudomonas sp. FG-3G | reverse complement strand
GGGACTGTCAGAAATTTTGTGTTCGGGCATAACATGCTGAAGAGGTGCATGTATGCCAACCAAAAAGAAGACGGCCTTGGAGGCCAAAACCGAGCTTCCTTCGATCCCGAAGGAGCTGATTGATCAGTTCGTCAAAGGCCCAATGACTGCCGAGGCGATTCAGGATGCGTCGATGGCCTTCAAGAAGGCGCTTATCGAGCGAGCCCTGGGCGCAGAGCTGGGCCACCATCTTGGCTATCCTCAGGGCGCGGAGCGCCCTGAGGAGTCTAATAACCAGCGCAACGGTAAAAGTGGCAAGACCGTTTTGACAGACGACGGTCCGCTTCGTCTGGAGATTCCCCGAGATCGCGATGGCAGCTTTGCGCCGATTCTGATTCCCAAGCATGAGCGGCGCTTTACCGGTTTCGATGACAAGATCATCGCCATGTACGCTCGGGGCATGACGGTTCGCGAGATTCGCGCATTTCTCTTGGAACAGTACGGTACGGATGTCTCGCACGACTTCATCAGCTCAGTCACCGACGCGGTGATGGAAGAGATCGGCGCTTGGCAGCAACGACCGCTTGAGCCGATGTACCCGGTCATCTTCTTCGACGCGCTGCGGGTCAAAATCAGGGAAGAAGGTCTGGTCCGCAATAAGGCAATCTACTTGGCCTTGGGCGTACTACCGGACGGAACCCGCGATATCTTGGGCATCTGGATCGAGACAACGGAAGGCGCCAAGTTCTGGATGAAGGTCTTCAATGACCTCAAGACACGCGGCGTCGAAGACGTGTTGATTGCCGTGACCGATGGCCTCAAAGGCATGCCAGAAGCCCTGAGCGCGGTGTTTCCTGAGACGACGTTGCAAACCTGCATCGTGCATCTGATCCGCAACAGCCTCGACTATGCAGCCTGGGACAAACGTCGGGAGCTGGCCAAGGCTCTCAAGCCGATCTATCAAGCGATCAACGCCGAGGCCGCCGAAGTGGCTCTGGACTCATTCGAAACCGGGCCGTGGGGCAAGCAGTACCCGACCGTCGTGGCTGCCTGGCGACGCGCCTGGGATCGAGTTATCCCGTTTTTTGTCTTCCCACCCGCCATCCGGAAAGTGATTTACACGACCAACGCAATCGAGAGCATCAACGCTCAACTGCGAAAGATCATCAAAACGAGGGGACACTTTCCAACCGATGATGCTGCCACGAAGCTGATCTGGCTGGGCTTGCGCAATATCACAGCAAACTGGGGCAGTGCGGCCCATGATTGGAAAAGTGCGATGAATCAGTTCGCGATCCTGTACGGGGATCGGTTCATCAGGCCGACGTGGTAAATGAAGGTCTGCCTAACGGCAGGCCGTTACCGGCCCGCACACAAAAAATCTGACACTCCC
>NZ_CAAKGZ010000038.1:0-27759 GCF_901007645.1 Pseudomonas sp. FG-3G | reverse complement strand
AGCAGGCTCGCTCCCACATTGGTTCTCGGGGGTATATGGATCCTGCGTCCTGCACAAATCCCCTGTGGGAGCGAGCCTGCTCGCGATAGCGGTGGATCAGCTTGCATGGGTGTTGGATGTGCTGGCGTCATCGCGAGCAGGCTCACTCTCACCTTCGCTCAAGCATGCACTGTCTTCTCGCAACACCCCGACGCCAGTTCCTTGAGAATCGGGCAGTCCGGGCGGTGGTCGCCGTGGCAGTGTTCCACCAGGTCCTGGAGGGTGTCGCGTAGTTCGGCCAGTTCGCGGATTTTCTGGTTCAGTTCGTCGATGTGTTGCCGGGCCAGGGCCTTGACGTCGGCGCTGGCGCGTTGGCGGTCCTGCCAGAGGGTCAGCAATTTGCCGACCTCTTCCAATGAAAACCCAAGGTCCCGGGAGCGCTTGATAAAGGCCAGGGTGTGCAGGTCATCGGCACCGTAGATCCGGTAGCCGCTGTCGGTGCGATGAGCTGCCTTGAGCAGGCCAATGGATTCGTAGTACCGGATCATCTTCGCACTCAGGCCGCTCTGGCGGGCCGCTTGGCCGATGTTCATCGCTTGTCCTCCAGGTGTTTGGGTGTCCAGAGTTTCAACAGTAACGCGTTGCTCACCACGCTGACGCTCGACAAGGCCATGGCCGCGCCGGCCAACACTGGGTTGAGGAAGCCGAATGCCGCCAGGGGAATACCGATCAAGTTGTAGACGAATGCCCAGAACAGGTTCTGACGGATCTTGGCGTAGGTCTTGCGGCTGATCTCCAGCGCCGCGGGCACTAGCCGTGGATCACCGCGCATGAGGGTAATACCGGCGGCGTGCATTGCCACGTCGGTGCCGCCGCCCATGGCAATGCCAATGTCCGCGGCGGCGAGGGCCGGGGCGTCGTTGATGCCGTCGCCTACCATGGCCACCACCGCATGGGTCTTCAACTGTTGGACGATGGCGGACTTGTCGGCCGGCAGTACTTCGGCATGAACGTTGGCGATGCCCAATGCCTCGGCCACCACCCGGGCACTGCCGCGGTTGTCGCCAGTCAGCAGGTGGCTGCTGATATGGCGTTCATTCAGGGCGTGTACGGCCGCCAGGGCGCCGGGCTTGAGTGTGTCGCCGAAAGCGAACAGGCCCAGCACCCGTGGCGTTGCGTTTTGTTCAATCAGCCAGGACAGGGTTCGGCCCTCGGTCTCCCAGGCCTGGGCCGACTCGCTCAGCGAACCGGGGGCCAAGCCCAGTTCGTCCAGCAAACGTCGGTTACCGAGGGCCAGGCGCTGCCCGTCCAGGCTGCCGGCAATACCGCGTCCGGTCAGCGACTGGCTGTCGTTGATGTCCGGGACAACCAGGCCGCGCTCCGCACACGCATCCAGCACCGCCTTGGCCAGGGGATGTTCGCTGCCGCGTTGCAGTGCGCCGGCCATTTGCAGCAGCTTGTCTTCGTCACCGTCCAGAGCGCTCAAGTGGGCGATGCGTGGTGTGCCGGAAGTCAGGGTTCCGGTCTTGTCGAACACCACGGTGTCGACTTCATGGGCGCGCTCCAAGGCCTCGGCATCCTTGATCAGGATTCCATGGCGGGCAGCCACCCCGGTGCCGGCCATGATTGCCGTGGGTGTCGCCAGACCGAGGGCGCACGGGCAGGCGATCACCAGCACGGCGACAGCGTTGATCAGCGCCGTCTCCAGGGGGGCGCCATACAACCACCAGCCGATCAACGTCGCCAATGCCAGCACCAGCACGACCGGCACGAAGACCTGGCTGACTTTATCCACCAGTTTTTGAATGGGGGCCTTGGCCGCCTGGGCGTCTTCCACCAGGCGGATGATGCGCGCCAGGACGGTTTCCGTGCCCAGGGCCAGGGTGCGCACCAGCAGGCGGCCTTCGCCGTTGATGGCACCGCCCGTCACCTTGTCGCCGGGCTGTTTGGGCACCGGCAGGCTTTCGCCACTGATCAAGGCTTCGTCAGCGTGACTCTGGCCTTCCAGCACTTCGCCGTCCACCGGGAAGCGTTCGCCGGGCTTGACCAGCACCCGATCATTCAAGCGCAGGGCGCTGATGGCGACGTCCCGCTCCTGCCCGTCAATGACCTGAATCGCCCGCTCCGGTCGCAAGGCTTCGAGGGCGCGGATAGCACTTGCGGTTTGGCGCTTGGCGCGGCTTTCCAGGTATTTGCCGAGCAACACCAGGGCAATCACCACGGCCGAGGCCTCGAAATACAGGTGCGGCATGCTGCCAGGGCGGGCAATGGCCCATTCATAAATGCTCAAGCCATAACCCGCGCTGGTGCCCAAGGCCACCAGCAGATCCATGTTCCCGGCCCCGGCACGCACGGCCTTGTAAGCCGCGATATAGAAACGCGCCCCGAAAATGAACTGCACCGGCGTCGCCAAAGCGAATTGAACCCAGGCCGGCAGCATCCAATGCACGCCGAACGGTTGCAAAAGCATGGGCAGCACTAACGGTACGGACAGCAAAATCGCCAGCACCAAGGCCAGGCGCTCGCGATTCAGGCGATTGCTTGGTGCGTCATGGGGTTGCTCGGCCTGCCAGACACTGGCGTCATAACCGGCGCCCTTGACCGCATCGATCAGGGTTTGCGGGTCGACCCGGCCGAGCAAGTCCAGGTGGGCCCGTTCGTTGGCGAGGTTGACGCTGACACGGTTCACCCCGGCGACTTTGCTCAGGGCACGCTCGACCCGGCCGACGCATGAGGCACAGGTCATTCCCTCGATGGACAGTTCCAGCGTCTGGACGGGGACACTGTAGCCGGCCTGTTCGACGGCCTGCATCAAGGCTGGCAGGCTGCCCTTGGGTGCCTGGATCCGCGCCTGTTCGGTCGCCAGGTTCACGCTGACGGCGCTGGCCCCTGTGACGTTGCTCAAGGCGCGCTCGACCCGCCCGGCGCAGCTGGCACAGGTCATCCCGGCAATCGGCAGATCGAAAAGGGTGGATTCAGACATCGGACAGGCTCCCTGTAGTGAATGACTACAGGATCAACCTTGCCACGCCGGGAAGGTCAAGCGCTAATCCAAACGCTTGCACACACACCTTGTGGGAGCGAGCAAGCCCGCTCCCACTTTTTATCGAAGGGGTCAATAACCCAGCTCAGCCGGCTTGAGATACATTCCTTCCTGGGTCATGGCAATGCGGAACTTCAGTATGTCGCCAGCCTTGAGCGTCACATCCTGCGACCCCGGCGCAAGCATGCCCGGGCTGCAGCCCGGCGCCTGGCCTGGCAGCAGCTTCAAGCGCAAGGAGAATTTTCCGGGTGGCAGGTTGAAGGAGGTGCTCTGTTCCTGGAACAAACGCCCCGAGAGCTGATCGCCGATATAGATGCCGATTTCGCAGGAAGTCGGCACTTCCAGGCGCTCGCGGGAAATGATCAGCACGCCGTAGTCTTCGCCGACGGCCAACGCCTGAGGGCTCACCGCTGACAAACCGAGCATGCAAAACAGGCTGAACGCTGACCAGCGCATGGCTGAACCTCCGGTGTGAAATCCTTGATGTGTGCAGCTTGGCCGAGCTTGGCAGCGATTGCCAGCCCGGCAGTTTTCGTCAGAACTTGACCTTTCCATGATGGCAAGCTTGAAACTGCTGGCAACCTCAATCCCAAGGAGTCATCTCATGCAAACATTCAATGTTCAGGGAATGTCCTGCGGTCACTGCGTCAAGGCCATCACCCAGGCTGTGCAGGCCAAGGATCCGGCGGCGCAGGTGCAGATCGATCTGGGCGCCAGGACCGTTCAGGTCCAGAGTTCGTTGTCGGTCGATGCCGTGCTCCAAGCTATTAAAGAGGAGGGGTACGAGGCCAGTCTCGCCTGAGATTTTTTAATAGTTAGCGACCTATCGGAATGTTCAAGAGCGCCCGGCAGGGCTAGACTGTCGGGCTGCTGACTGACGCCTGAACCTGGACGCCCGATGAACTTCCGTACCATTCTGATTCTTGGCGCCTTGAGCGCATTCGGTCCCTTGGCGATCGATTTCTATCTGCCGGCTTTCCCGGCCATGGCGACCGCCTTCGGCACCGACGAAAATCACATCCAACTGACCCTGGCGGCTTACTTCCTCGGATTGTCCATCGGGCAACTGGCCTATGGGCCGGTGGCGGATCGCTTCGGCCGGCGCATTCCATTGCTGACGGGCGTCGGTCTGTTCACCCTGGCGTCTCTGGCCTGTGCCTACGCGCCGAGTCTGGAATGGCTGATCGGTGCCCGTTTTGTCCAGGCCCTGGGCGGATGCGCCGGCATGGTGATTTCCCGGGCGGTGGTCAGCGACAAATGCGATGCGGTGGGCTCGGCCAAGGTGTTCTCGCAACTGATGCTGGTGATGGGACTGGCGCCGATCCTCGCGCCGATGCTTGGCGGGCTGTTGGTGAACCTGCATGGCTGGCAATCGATCTTCATTGCCCTGACGCTGTTCAGCGCACTGGCGGCGACGGCCGTGGCATTGTGGCTGCCGGAAAGTCTGCCGGCCCATGTGCCGCGTCAACCATTGTCCGGGGCGTTGCGCCAATATGGTCGACTGTTGACCGACACGGTCTACCTCGGGCATGCCTTGACGGGAGGCATCGCTATCGCCGGGATGTTTGCCTACATTGCCGGTTCGCCTTTCGTCTTCATCAAGCTCTACGGTGTGCCGGCCGAACACTTCGGCTGGCTGTTCGGAACCAACGCGGCGGGTTTTATCCTGGTGGCACAGGTCAACGCCCGGTTGTTGTCCAAGCGTGGGCCGGCATTCCTGCTGTCGCGTGCGGTGTGGGTCTATCTCGCCGCCGGGCTGTGTTTGTTGGCGGTCAGTTCCTTGCACCCTGAGCGGTTGTGGCCGTTATTGATTCCGCTGTTCATTTGCATCGCCAGCCTGGGTTGCATCCTGCCCAATGCCTCGGCTTGTGCCATGAGTGGGCAGGGTGCTCGTGCCGGTAGCGCGTCGGCGATGCTGGGATGCCTGCAGTTTTCGGTGGCCGCCGGTGCCGCCGCATTGGTGGCGGCGCTGCACGATGGCAGTGCCGTGCCGATGGCGATGGTCATCAGCCTTTGCGGGTTATTGGTGGTGGGTGCAGCGATGCTGACCCGCCGCCTGCAACAGGCCCGGACACTGGCACAAGCCAGTGGCCAGGACTGATTCAGCCGGCCGCTCGCTGCTGCTGTTCAGGGTAGCGGTGAGGTGCGTGAATACGCGCTTGCAGGGTGGTGGCGAAAGCCTGGGCTTCGGCCTCGGTGCGGAAGGTCACGACGTGTTGGTCAAGACGCACTTGCCACTGGGATTTTGCCACTTCTTTTATCAGGATCTTCATTGCTGACCTCCTCACGTAAAAGATTGTGCTGCAAAGGCCTCGAGTGTAGACCTGAATACGATCGCAATTGTGACAAGGGTCAATTCTCAGACTGACGGTGCAGGTTTTTTTTGTGGGAGCAAAGCTTGCTCGCGATACGCGACGACTTGGCCTGACGGGGAACCGCGCGACCTTCATCGCGAGCAAGCTTTGCCTCTACAAAAATCGCCCCCTTATCGGTGGTTAGAAACCTTCAAGCACAATCTTGCCTTTGGCTTTTCCGCTTTCCAGCAGGGCATGGGCCCGGCGCAGGTTCTCGGCGTTGATGGTGCCAAAGTGCTCGCCCACGGTGGTTTGCAATGTGCCGGTATCGATTAACGCGGCGACGCGGTTGAGCAGGTTATGTTGCTCAATCATGTCCGCCGTTTCGAACAGCGAGCGGGTGTACATGAACTCCCAATGCAACGACAGGCTCTTGCGCTTGAGCTTGGTCACATCCAGCGCCTTGGGATCATCGATCAGCGCCAGTTTGCCTTGGGGCGCCAGGGCTTCCACCAATTGATCCAGATGCAGATCGGTGTGGGTCAGGCTGGCGACATGGGTCACCTGAGCCTGGCCTGCCTGCTTTAATACATTGCTCAGCGGATGGCTATGGTCCACGACCAAATCGGCACCCAGGCCTCTTACCCAGTCCTGTGTCTGCGGCCGGGAAGCGCTGCCAATCACTTTCAGTGCGGTGAGCTGGCTGGCCAGTTGCGTCAGTATCGAGCCGACACCTCCCGCAGCGCCGACGATCAACAGGCTTTGCCCCTGATCCTCCTGGCCTTCCTGGATTTGCAGGCGCTCGAACAGCAATTCCCACGCGGTAATGGCCGTCAGCGGCAGGGCAGCGGCTTCGGCGAAACCGAGCGTCTTGGGCATCTGGCCGACGATACGTTCATCCACCACATGCAATTGGCTGTTGCCGCCGGCGCGGGCAATGGAGCCGGCGTAGAACACTTTGTCGCCCGCCTTGAACAGCGTGACCTCATTGCCCACCGCCTTGACCACGCCGGCCACGTCCCAACCCAGCACTTTGGCTGCGCCGTCTTCAGGCTGGACGTTCTGGCGAATTTTCGTGTCGACCGGGTTGACCGAAATGGCTTTGACTTCCACCAGCAGGTCCCGAGGGCCGGCGGTGGGTTCCGGCAGTTCAATGTCCTGCAGCGATTGCGGGTCGGTGATCGGTAACGAATGGTAGTAGGCGATGGCTTTCATAGGGCGGCTCCTTGAAGTGAGTTCGATGAAGCCAATGGTTAGCTATTTATCGCCGAGATAAAACCGGCTAAAAGAACAGGCTCTTTCAATGTTTTTTTGATAATGAGGCCGTCATGCTTCGATTCGACGACTTGCAGTTGTTCGTCCGGGCCGCAGACCTGGGCAGCCTGTCTGCCGCGGCCAGGGTCATGGACCTGTCGGCGGCGGTGGCCAGCGCCGCATTGAAGCGGATAGAACAACACTTGGGCGCCCGGCTGTTGGCGCGCTCTACCCGCAGTTTGCGCCTGACGGCCGAGGGCGAAGGCTTCCTTGAGTATGCCCGCGCGGCGCTGAGCAGCCTCGACGAAGGACGCAGGTTATTGACCAGCGGCCAGGACCAGGTCAGCGGGGTGTTGCAGTTGTCCGCCCCCTCGGACTTGGGACGCAACCTGCTGCTGCCCTGGCTGGACGCGTTCCAGGAGGAGCATCCGGGGCTGACCGTGCGACTGCTGCTGGGTGATCGCATCGCTGATCTGTTCAAGCAGCCGGTGGACGTCGCGTTGCGTTATGGCGAGCCGGAAGATTCGAGCCTGGTGGCCCTGCCGGTCGCGCCGGATAACCGCCGGGTGCTGTGTGCATCGCCCAGTTACCTGGCTCGGCATGGCGAACCTGTTCAGTTGGAGCAACTGGCCCAGCACAATTGCCTGTTGTACATGCTCGGCACGCGGGTTCATGACCGTTGGCGTTTTCATGACGGCAAACGGGAAATGAGCCTGACCGTCAGCGGCGACCGCTTCAGCGACGATGCCGATGTGGTGCGTCGCTGGGCGGTGGCAGGCGCGGGGATCGCTTACAAGTCCTGGCTGGACGTTTCAACCGATGTGTTGGCCGGACGTTTGAAAATCCTTCTGCCGCATCTGCAATGCGAACGCGCGCCGCTCAATCTGCTGTGTGCTCACCGAGCGCAACTGAGCAAACCCATCAATCTGCTGCGGGAAATGCTCAAGCTGCGTTGTGGCCGGTTGACGGCACAATTTGCCCTCTCGACGGGGGACGACCATTAGTCGCGCGTAAATAGAGACTTTTCCCTCACGAACAATCGCCTCCAAAGGTTTCCGGAGGACAGGAAACCTCGATCCGCACGCTTATACTAGCGGCCGCCTGAAGCGGCGCGCGATTTGCGGCGGTCGAGCCGCTTTGGGCGGCCCCATTGCTGGTCACTAGCGCCAGAGCAGTAGACGAATGATTCAACAGGGAGTGAATACATGGAACATGCACCTTGCATCAGCCAGATCGCCACGCTGCTGGCCGACCCAAAACGCAGCGCAATGATGTGGGCCTTGATGGACGGCACTGCGCGGCAGGCTGAAGAGCTGGCGTTGCTGGCCGGGCTGTCGCCGTCTTCGGCCAGCGCTCATCTGGGCCGTCTGTCCGCCGGTGGCCTGTTGAAAGTCGAAGCCCGTGGCCGCAAACGGTTTTTCCGCCTGGCGGCACCCGAGATCGGCGCTGCCGTCGAAGCGCTGGCCAGCGCGACCCTGGCCAGTACGCCGCGCCAGCTTCCGGAAGTCTTCAAGCGCGGAGTCATGCCGGGCAAGGCCCCGTCGGCTCCCGCTTCGTTGATGCGGGCCAGGCTTTGCGAAGACCATCTGGGCGGCACCCTGGCGGCCGACCTGTATCAGCGCCTGCTGGATGCCGGATGGATCGAGCAGGGCGACCAGCGGGTGATCGTGACTCACAAAGGTGCCAATGAGCTGGCCGGGCACGGCCTGTTCATCCAGGCGCTGGCCCACCGCAACGCCCGCACCGCTTGTGCCTGCCCGGACTGGAGCGAGCGACGTCCGCACCTGGGGGGCGCCTTGGGTGCTGCGTTGCTGCAACTGTTCATGCAGTCCGGTTGGCTGAGCTTGCCCAACGACTCCAGGGCCTTGCAGGTAACGGTGCTTGGCCAGCAGGAAATCCATCGGTTCGCCACGCAGGACACCGTGGAAATGGCGTTCTAGGGCTGCCGACAGGTCGTATTCAGCAATAGCCTCCAGCAAGGTTCGCGCACACTCGAACCTGGGATTTTTTTGGATTGGGGGAAACAGCATGGATACTCACGGCTACAGCGCGGCGGAACGTCTGGAGCGACTGCCCATCAGCGGCTACCACCGGATTATTTTCATCATTATTGCCTTGGCGTTTTTCTTCGATTCCATGGACCTGGCCATGATGACGTTCCTGCTGGGCTCGATCAAAGCCGAGTTTGGCTTAAGCACCGCCCAGGCAGGTTTGCTCGCCAGCTCCAGTTTCTTTGGCATGGTACTGGGAGCATCGCTGTCGGGCATGCTGGCCGATCGGTTCGGGCGCAAGCCGGTGTTCCAGTGGAGCATCGTGTTGTGGGGCGTCGCCAGTTATTTGTGCTCGACCGCCCAGAGCGTCGATTCACTGATGCTGTTCCGCATCCTGCTGGGTATCGGCATGGGCATGGAGTTTCCGATCGCTCAGTCGATGCTCTCGGAACTGATCCCGGCCACACGCCGAGGCCGCTATATCGCGTTGATGGATGGCTTCTGGCCGTTGGGTTTCGTGGCGGCGGGCGTGCTGTCGTATTTCCTGTTGCCGGTGATCGGCTGGCGCGACATCTTCCTGGTGTTGGCGGTGCCGGCGGTGTTCGTCCTGGTCATTCGCTTCTTCATTCCCGAGTCGCCGCGCTGGCTGGAACAGGCCGGCCGGGGGGACGAGGCGGACGCCGTGCTCAAGCGAATCGAAGACAAGGTCCGAGCCTCGTTGGGACGTGGAGAATTGCCTGAACCGATTCGTCTGCCGAGGGGCGAGAGCACGCCGGGCAATTTCTTTTCGGCCCTGGCGCAGATCTGGTCACCGCTGTATCGCCAGCGCACGATGATGATCTGGAGCGTCTGGTTCTTCGCCTTGCTCGGTTTTTATGGCCTGACGTCCTGGCTCAGTGCCTTGTTGCAGCAGTCCGGATTCGCCGTGACCCAGTCGGTGTATTACACCGTGCTGATTTCCTTGGGCGGGATTCCCGGCTTCCTCATGGCGGCGTGGCTAGTGGAGCGCTGGGGACGTAAACCGGTGTGCGTGGTCACGTTGCTGGGTGGTGGGGTGATGGCGTTTCTTTATGGTCAGAGCGCGGTGTTTGGCGGCAACGTGGGCCTGCTGATCGGCACCGGGCTTTTGATGCAGTTCTTCCTGTTCGGCATGTGGGCGGTGCTCTACACCTACACGCCAGAGCTGTACCCCACCTCGGCACGGGCCACGGGCTCGGGTTTTGCCTCGGCTGTCGGTCGCATTGGTTCGCTGCTCGGGCCCCTGGTCACCGGATTGGTGTTTCCCATTACCGGACAGGGCGGTGTGTTCGCCCTGGGCGCGCTGTGCTTCGCCGTGGCGGCGGGGGTGGTCTGGTTGTTTGGCGTGGAGACGCGGGGCAAGACGTTGGAGGAGTTGAGCGAGGGTACGGTGGCCGGTTAAACCACTTCACTCTTGTGGGAGCGAGCCTGCTCGCGATGGCGGTAAGTCAGGCGACATCGATGTCGAATGTCATGCTGCTATCGCGAGCAGGCTCGCTCCCACAAGGGGGGCATCACCCGTCTTAGGGTTTTACCAGTCGTGCATCCAGGCTGTTCTGCGCCAGGCGTGTGGCCTGGTCCTGGGTCATCCCCAGATGGGTGTGCAGCGCGTGGAAGTTTTCGGTGACGTAGCCGCCGAAGTACGCCGGGTCATCGGAGTTGACCGTCACCTTCACACCGCGTTCGAGCATGTCGAGGATGTTGTGTTGCGACATGTCGTCGAACACACACAACTTGGTGTTGGACAACGGGCAGACCGTCAGCGGGATCTGTTCGTCGATGATCCGCTGCATCAGTCGTTCATCTTCAATGGCCCGCACGCCGTGGTCGATGCGCTGGATCTTCAACAGGTCCAGGGCTTGCCAGATGTACTCGGGCGGGCCTTCTTCACCGGCGTGGGCAACGGTCAGGAAGCCCTCGTTGCGTGCACGGTCGAATACCCGCTGGAACTTGCTCGGCGGGTGACCCATTTCCGAACTGTCCAGACCCACGGCCACGAACGCGTCGCGGAACGGCAGCGCCTGGTCGAGGGTTTTCTCGGCCTGTTCTTCGCTCAGGTGGCGCAGGAAACTCAGGATCAGGCCGCTGGTGATGCCCAGTTGCTGTTCACCGTCCTTGAGCGCCGCGGCGATGCCGTTGAGCACCACTTCGAACGGGACGCCACGGTCGGTGTGGGTCTGCGGGTCGAAGAACGGTTCGGTGTGAATCACGTTCTGCGCCTTGCAGCGCAACAGGTAGGCCCAGGTCAGGTCGTAGAAATCCTGGGAGGTGCGCAACACGTCGGCGCCCTGGTAATACAGGTCGAGGAATTCCTGCAGATTGTTGAAGGCATAGGCCTTGCGCAGGGTGTCCACGTCGCTCCACGGCAGGGCGATCTTGTTGCGTTCGGCCAGGGCGAACAGCAGCTCGGGCTCCAGCGAGCCTTCCAGATGCAAATGCAGTTCAGCCTTGGGCAAGGCGTTCAGCCAGTCGTACATGTTCTTTTCTCATCAGCGAATCGATGGCAGGCATTCTACAGGGGCTGGCCGCAATGTCTGGTAAAACCTGACCGGCTGATCCACTACACCGCCTGTTGCTCCCGCCGATAAGCATAGGTGTCAGCGAAGCGTGACAGCAGGAATTCGGCGCAGGTGGTGGTCGGGTACTTCGGTGGGTGGCCCTCATCCTGACAACCGGGCAGGCATTGGATCTGCGTGTCGGGGTGCGGCTCGGCAAAGAACGGCATCGAGTAGCGGTCTACCCCCAGCGGGCTGATCACCCGGTGGGGGGTGGACAGGTAACGGTCGTTGCTCCAGCGCGCCATCATGTCGCCGAGGTTGACCACGAACGTGCCGTCGATGGGCGGCGCGTCGATCCATTGGCCGTTGACGTTGCGCACTTGCAGGCCACCAGCGGCGTCCTGGTAGAGCAGGGTGATGCAGCCGTAATCGGTATGGGCGCCGGCACCTTCCTGTTCGGCAGAGCTGGCGGTGTGACGCGGCGGATAGTGAATCAGGCGCAGCACGCTCACAGGCTCGGTGAAGCGCGTGTCGAAGAAGTCCCGCTCGATGCCGAGCGCCAGGGTCATGGCGCGCAGCAGTGTTTGGGCAAGGGCCTGCATGTCGCGGTAATGCTGCTCCATCAGGGGTTCCCAGCCCGCCAGGTCCGGGTGTCGGTTAGGACCGCGCAGAGGCTTGTGCGCCAGCACGTCGGGATGATCGGCCGGCAAGTGCAGGCCCATGTCGAAGGTTTCTTTCAGGTCGCTGGGTTTGGCCGGGTCCAGTTGTTCGGTGGCGACGGCGCCGTAGCCGCGATGATGGCGGGTCTGGGTGATGTCTATCTTGAGTTTTTCTTCTACCGGCAGCCTGAAGAAGCGTTGGGCATGGTCCAGGACTTCGTTGATGCGAGCCGGGCTGATGGGGTGACCCTTGATGTAGAAAAAGCCCCACTGGCGACAGGCCTGGTCGATCTGGTTGGCGACCGATTGCCAGGCGCTGGGGACATCGCCGTAGAGCGGGCTGATGTCGATGATGGGAAGGCTGTTCATGCGGCTTTCCTGATTGTGTGAGGGGGCCGATGTGGGAGCGAGCCGGCTCGCGATAGCGATTTGTCTGTCGACATCAACGTTGAATGTCAGTCCGCTATCGCGAGCAGGCTCGCTCCCACATGGGGTGTTGTGTTGAGCCTGGGGTTACTTTGGAATCTCAGCCTTCATACCTTCGACGTAGTAATTCATCGACGCCAGTTGCGCATTGGTAGCGCTCACGCCCGCCGGGATTTTCTCGACGCCGGCCTGATCCTTGATCGGCCCGGTGAACGGATGGAAAGCACCGCTCTGGATGTCGGCGATGATCTGCTCGGCTTCGCCTTTGACCGCCGCTGGCACCAGGTCGCTGATCGGCAGTTTCACCGTGCCTTCCTTCAGGCCGCCCCAGTAGTCCTGGGATTTCCAGCTATGGTCGAGCACGCTTTGGGTGGCCTGGATGTAGTGCGGGCCCCAGTCGTTGACAATCGAGGTCAGCACCGCCTTGGGACCGAAGTGGGTCATGTCCGAAGCGTAGCCGACGGCGTAGACGCCGCGCCGCTCGGCGGCCTGGATCGGCGCCGGGCTGTCGGTGTGCTGGAATACCACATCCACGCCCTGGTCGATCAGTGCGTTGGCGGCATCGGCTTCCTTGCCCGGATCGAACCAGGAGTTGACCCACACCACTTTGATTTCGGTGCCGGGGTTGTACTTGTTCAGGGCCAGTTGGATCGCGTTGATATCGCGGATCACTTCTGGAATCGGGAAGGAGGCGACGTAGCCGATTTTTTTGCTTTTGGTCATCTTGGCCGCGATGAAGCCGCCGACGTAGCGACCCTCATAGGTGCGTGCCAGATAAGTGCCCAGGTTCTTGTCCTGCTTGTAGCCGGTGGCGTGTTCGAAGGTCACTTTGGGGAATTGCTTGGCGACCTTCAATGTCGGGTTCATGTAGCCGAAGGACGTGGTGAAGATCAGGTCGTACTTGTCCTTGGCCATGTTGCGGATCACCCGCTCGGCGTCGGCGCCTTCAGGCACGTTTTCCACGTAGTTGGTGGTGATTCGGTCGCCGAGTTTCGCCACCAGTTCCTTGCGTCCCTGTTCATGCTGGTAGGTCCAGCCGTGGTCACCGATGGGGCCGATATAGACGAAACCGACCTTCAGTGGGTCGGCAGCGCTGGCATTCAGGCCGGCGCTCAGACCGACAGTCGCAGCGACGGCGCAAAGCAACATCTTCAAGGGACGCTTGTGCATGAACTCGAACTCCATTTTGTTGTGAGGTTGGCTGAACAGCGCTAATGCAAAATGCTGACCAATAGGACAACAAAATCTGTGATCTTTTCGAGGCAGCCATCGCGAGCAAGCTCGCTCCCACAAGGACAACGCAATACCTGTGGGAGCGAGCTTGCTCGCGATGAGGTCCTTGAGATCGATAAAGGTGCACCTGCCACCCACTCGCCACTCCCTGGTGCGTCACTTCGCCCGAACGTTCGCCGCCCCCTACAGTCAGTAGCTCATGACCCCGCCCACGTTGATAGGCCCGCGATGCTGACTTTGATCAAGCAAGAAAAACTGCTGTTGCTGGCGCTGATCGCTGCGGTGCTCGCCTATCCGCTGGAACACTGGCTGTTGGGCAGCGGACAGATCGTGGCGTTGCTCGGCGGTTTGGTCCTGATCGGCTTTATCGTCGCGGCTTCCATGCGTGTGGCCCATCACGCCGAGCTGCTGGCAGAGAAGGTCGGCGATCCCTACGGCACGATGATCCTGACCCTGTCGGCGGTGCTGGTAGAAGTGGTGATCCTGGCGATCATGATGAGCAACGAAGCCTCGCCAACGCTGGTGCGCGACACCATCTATTCTGCGGTGATGCTCGATATCAACGGCATTCTTGGCCTTGCGGCGCTGATGGGCGGAATCAAGCATGGCGAGCAGGCTTACAACGATGATTCGGCGCGCACCTACAGCGTGATGATCCTCACCGCCATGGGCGTGTCGATGGTGGTGCCGGAGTTCATTCCCCAAGAGAGCTGGAAGCTCTATTCGGCATTCACCATCGGCGCGATGATCGTGCTGTACACCCTGTTCCTGCGCATGCAGGTGGGGCCTCACAGTTACTTTTTCAGCTACAGCTACCCGGAAAAACGCCGTCGGAAAGAGCCGGTGGAAAACCAGCCGAAACCCATCAGCCTGACGTTCTCCATCGCGGCGCTGGTGTTTGGCGTCGTAGTGATCGGAGCGTTGGCCGAGGTCATGTCCAAAGCCATCGACCTGGGGCTGGAAGGTTCAGGGGCGCCGCCGGTGGTTACGGCGATTCTGGTGGCTGCCATTTCCGCGGCACCGGAAATCCTCACCGCCTTGCGCGCGGCGTTGGCCAACCGTATGCAGTCGGTGGTGAATATCGCCTTGGGGGCTTCGCTGTCCACCGTGATCCTCACCGTGCCGGTGATGGAAGCGATGGCGCTCTACACCGGCCAGCCGTTCCAGATGGCAATGACCCCGGTGCAGACGGTGATGATCTTCATCACCTTGATCGTCTGCGCCATCAACCTCAACGATGGGGAAACCAATGCCATTGAAGGCATGACCCATTTTGTGTTGTTCGCGACGTTTATCATGTTGTCGTTGCTGGGACTCTAGAAGAGTATCGCGGGCAAGCCTTGCTCCCACTGGTCTCACGGCAAGGCTGCTTCATACATCCACCCTTGATGTGGGAGCAAGGCTTGCCCGCGATAGCGTCCGGTCAGGCGCCGGCGATCAACTCCCGCGCCGCCTGGCTGTGATCAGCAATCAACCCCTTCAGGTCCAACCCTTCGACCTGTCCGCCGATGACCCGCCACTGCCCACCGACCATCACTCGGTCCGCCCGGTCCGCGCCGCACAGCAGCAGGGCCGAAACCGGATCGTGACTGCCGGAGAAGCGCAGTTCGTCGAGTTTGAACAGCGCCAAGTCAGCCTGTTTGCCCACCGCCAGCTCACCGATATCGTTGCGCCCCAGCAGTTGTGCCGAGCCGCGGGTCGCCCAGCCCAGCACTCGCTGCGGGGTGATCGCCTGCGCGCCATAGCGCAGGCGCTGAATGTACAACGCCTGGCGGGTTTCCAGGATCATGTTCGAGGCATCGTTGGAGGCCGAGCCGTCCACACCCAGGCCCAGCGGTGCGCCGGCGGCGGTGAGTTCCAGGGTAGGGCAGATGCCCGAGGCCAGGCGCATGTTGGAGCTTGGGCAATGGCAGATGCCGGTGCCGGCGGCGCCGAGCCGGGTGATTTCCTCAGGATTGAAATGAATGCCGTGGGCCAGCCAGGTGCGCGGGCCGAGCCAGCCGACGCTGTCCAGGTAGTCCACGGTGCGCAGGCCGAAGCGTTGCAGGCAGAAGTCCTCTTCGTCGAGGGTTTCGGCCAGGTGAGTGTGCAGGCGTACGTCGAGTTTCTCCGCCAGCTCGGCGCTGGCGCGCATGATTTCAGGCGTGACCGAAAACGGTGAACAAGGCGCCAGGGCAATCTGGATTTGCGCACCGTCGCCGCGCTCATGGTATTGGCTGATCAACCGCAGACTGTCCTCGAGAATCACGTGGCCCTGCTGCACGGTCTGTTGTGGCGGCAAGCCACCGTCGGCTTCGCCCAGGCTCATGGAACCGCGGGTCAGCATCGCGCGCATGCCCAGTTCACGGACACTTTGCACCTGCACATCGATGGCATTTTCCAAGCCTTCGGGGAACAGGTAATGGTGATCGGCCGCTGTGGTGCAGCCTGAAAGCAACAGTTCGGCCAGCGCCACTTTGCTCGCCAAAGCGAGCTTTTCCGGTGTCAACCGCGCCCATACCGGGTAGAGGGTTTTCAGCCACGGGAACAGGGGCTGGTTCACCACCGGTGCCCAGGCGCGAGTCAGGGTCTGGTAGAAATGATGATGGGTGTTGATCAGCCCCGGCAGGATCACATGTTCGCCGGCGTCGAAGACTGTGTCGCAGGGCTGGGCGGGTTGCTGGCCGGCCATCAGCAATTCGACGATCACGCCGTTTTGCAGGACAAGACCGCCACGGGCATCGAGGTCGTTGGCCGTGAAGATGGCGAGGGGATTTTTTAACCAGGTACGGGTCGCAGGCATGGTGGCCGGCTCCTCTGAAAGTGGGTTCAGGTTAGCCAGCTCAGTGATGCCCTGTCTGCTGATCCAGGGTCGCCCGTTGGGTAGGGCGAGGTGCTGAGTTTACTCAGGTTGCGGGGCACATTTCCAGAGTTGAACGGGAGCCATGTGGGAGCGAGCCTGCTCGCGATAGCGGTGTGTCAGTCGACATCATGGTGAATGTCAGGCCGCAATCGCGAGCAGGCTCGCTCCCACAGGGGGAAGGCTTGGGTTACCAGGGAATCGTCTCGCCCTTGTAGTTGACGAAATGATGCCCACCCTTGCCGGCAAAGGCATTGACCTGATCAATCAGGCCGCGGGTGCTGGTCTCGACATCAATGTCCGCCCCTTCGCCACCCATGTCGGTCTTCACCCAGCCCGGGTGCAGCGACAGAACCGTCAATGTCTGCTCGCCCAATTGAGTGACAAAACTATTGGTCATCGAATTGAGCGCCGCCTTGCTGGCCTTGTACAGCGCCAGTTCCGGGGCGTCAGGCATGGTCACGCTGCCCAGCACGGAGCTCATGAATGCCAGCACGCCACTGCCGTCGCGGATCTGGCCGACGAAACGCTGGGCCAGATTGATCGGTGCCACGGCGTTGGTGAAGAACAACTGGCCGACTTCGGCCAGCGTCGCACCGCCGGGGCTCTGGTTGTCAGGGCCTTTGACGCCGGCATTGACGAACAACAGGTCGAAGGTTTCGTCCTTGAGCTGCTGGCTCAGGGTGATGACGGCTTGCTGGTCGTCCATGTCGAGCTTTTCGATCCGCACTGGGCCCAGTGCCTTCAACGCCTCGGCGTTCTGCGGGTTGCGCACGGTGGCGGTCACGCTCCAGCCATCGCTGAGCAGCGTCTTCACCAGGCCGAGGCCCAGGCCCCGGGAGGCGCCAATGATCAATGCGTTTTTTGCCGAATTCATGAGGAGCATCCTTGATGAAAAAAGGTCACGGATTTAATGGACAGCGTTGCCCGAGCCGTTGTTTCAGCTCATGGCGCAACGCGTCGAGTTCGGTCATACGGGTTTCGATCAGGTTCAGTTTGTCTTGCAGCAATTGCGTCACGGCGCAGTCAGGGTCCTGCGCCTGCCACAGGGCGGCGACGCTGGCGCCGATCTCGCCGAGGGTAAAACCCAGACGCTGGGCGGTCTTGATGTAAAGCACCAGTTGCACCATGTCGGCGGGGTAGTGGCGATAGCCATTGGCGCTGCGCTGCGCCGCGATCAGGCCACGCTGCTCATAGAAGCGCAGGGTGTCACGGCTGACGGCGCAGGCTTGGGCGAGTTCACCGATGCGCATGGTGGGTCTCCGAAGGGCTTGACCTTGGAGCATACCCCAGGCTTTAGGCTCTTTGCTTCCCAATTATCTGGAGCAAGGTGTATGTGGACTTTGATGCAATATCGCCGGGTGGTGCGCGGCAGTGCCTGGTATGACCTCATCGTGTCGGCCGTGCTGGCCACGCCGTGGAGCTTTGCGGCGTTGCATGGTGTGTTGATGAGTATGACTCAGCTATTTGACCTGCCTGGAGAACTGCCGCCGTTCGCGCCGGCGCATGTGCTGATGGTGAATCTGCTGGGCTCGATTGTCTGCGTGTGGGCGGTGCTGCGGATTCGTGATCCGCAGCCGCTGTACGGGCGTTATGACGCGGCGGGGCGGTTTTTGTTTTCCGTCTGGATGCTGTATGCACTGCTTCATGGGGCCAGTGCGGTGTTGTGGGTTTTCCTGTTTTTCGAGTTGGTGTGGGGCTTGGTTCAGGTATTGCCTGTTCGGGCCTCATCGCGAGCAGGCTCGCTCCCACAGGGAGAGATGGGGCGAGCCTGAAACTGACGGTCACCCCGATCAAATGTGGGAGCGAGCCTGCTCGCGATAGGCGCGCCGCCGTCTACCTCAATGCCCTGCCTGCCAAGGCTGTCCCAGCGACACCGGCGCGTACAGCCGCGTGCGCACCGCGTCCCGGGACAGCAACACCAACACCACAATGGTCGCGACGTACGGCAGCATCGCCAGCAAGCTCGATGGAATCGCCAGCCCCAAGCCCTGGGCCACCAGGTGCAGGATGCTGGCGAGGCCGAACAGGTAGGCGCCCAGCAGCAGGCGCCAGACTCGCCAACTGGCGAACACCACCAGCGCCAGGGCGATCCAGCCGCGCCCGGCGCTCATGTTCTCGGCCCACATCGGCGTGTACGCCAGCGACAGGTAGGCACCCGCCAGCCCGGCCATGGCACCGCCGAACAGCACCGCCAGGGTCCGCACCCGCAACACCGGCAGGCCCATGGCACTGGCGGCATCGGGATTTTCCCCCACCGCCTGGATAATCAGCCCAACGCGACTTTTCACAATCACCCAGGCCACCAGGGCGAACAGTGCAAAAGACAGGTACACCAGCAGATCCTGGGCAAACAACATCCGCCCGATCAACGGGATGTCGCTCAAGTAGGGAATCGCCAGCGGCTCGAACCCCGCCAGCGGCTTGCCGACCCAGGCCGCGCCGACAAAACTCGACAGCCCCACGCCGAAAATCGTCAGCGCCAACCCGGTGGCCACCTGATTGGCATTGAACACCAGCGCTACCAACGCGAACAGCGCCGACAACAGCATCCCGGCGGCCATCGCCAGCAGCACGCCAAGCCACAGGTTGCCGCTGTTGAACGCGACGATAAAACCGATCACCGCGCCGAACAGCAACATGCCTTCCTGGCCCAGGTTCAAAACACCACTTTTCTCGCAGATCAGCTCACCCAGGGCCACCAGCAGCAACGGTGTGCCGCAACGGATCATAGCGTAGAAAATATTGCTCAACAGGTCGATATCCATCACAGCGCTCCTGCCTGTACGGCGGTGGTCCGGGTGCGCCGGGCCCAGCGCAGGTTCAGGCGCGGCCGATACAGGATCAGTACGTCGCAGGCCAACAGGAAAAACAGCATCATGCCCTGGAACAGCTGGGTGATTGCCTGGGGAAGGTTCAGCGACATCTGCGCGCTTTCGCCGCCGATGTACAACAAGGCCATCAGCAGGCTGGCGAACAGAATGCCGATGGGATTCAGACGTCCCAGGAACGCCACGGTAATCGCCGCATAGCCGTAGCCCGGTGACACTTGCGGCACCAGTTGGCCGATTGGCCCGGTCACTTCGCAGACACCGGCGAGCCCGGCCAGTGCACCGCTGATCAACAGCGCCAGCCACACCAGCGGCTTCTGGCGAAAGCCGGCGAAGCCGGCGGCCCGAGCGTCCAGGCCCAGCACTTTGATCTGAAACCCGACAAAACTTTTCTGCAGCAACACCCAGACCGCCACCAGTGCCAGCAGGGCGAAATACAACCCGGCATGAAGCCGCCCGTCTTCCACCAGCAATGGCAGGCGACTGGCATCGCCGAACATCGCCGACTCCGGAAAGTTGAACCCGGCCGGGTCTTTCAGCGGTCCGTGAACGCAGAACAGCAGCAGGTTAAGTGCGATGTAATTGAGCATGATGCTGGTCAGGATTTCATTGGCATTGAAGCGCGTGCGTAGCCACGCCGTGAGCCCGGCCCAGGCGGCACCGGCGAGGGTGCCGGTCAGCAGAATCAGCACCAGTGCCCAGCGGCTTTGCATGCCGATGATGTTCACCGCGACGGCGCTGCCGGCCAGGGCGCCCAATAGCAATTGTCCCTCGGCGCCAATGTTCCAGATTCGTGCCTGGTAGGCCACCGCCAGGCCGAGGGCGCAGAGCAGGATCGGCAAGGCTTTGACCAGCCATTCGGACACACCGTATAGATCACTGATCGGGGCGATCAACAAGGTGTACAAGGTTTGCAACGGATCATGCCCCAGGACGGCGAACAGCAGCGAGCCACAGCCCAGGGTCAATACGGCGGCCAGCAGCGGCGAGCACCAGAGCATCAGGCGCGATTGTTGGCCGCGGGGTTCAAGAGACAGCAGCATAAAAACTCCGTTAGACCGTCGCGGGATCAGGGGATTGAGGGGCGTCGAACTGGCCGGCCATCCAGCCGCCGACGTCGCTAAGCCGGGTTTGGACAGTGGGCCTCAAGGCGGACAAACGCCCGCCACACAAAGCGCCGAGGCGGTCGCTGATCTGGAACAGTTCGTCGAGGTCTTCGGAGATCACCAGGATGGCGGCCCCCGCATCGCGTAAGGCAATCAGGGCCCTGTGGATGGTCGCCGCCGCGCCGACGTCTACGCCCCAGGTCGGATGCGCCGCCACCAGCAGCCTGGGCTGTTGAAGGATTTCCCGACCGAGGATGAATTTTTGCAGGTTGCCCCCCGAGAGGCTGCGCGCCGGGGTTCTGGTGTCGGGCGTCTTCACCCCAAAACGACGGATAATCTCCTCGGCCAGGTGCTCGACCTTGCGCCGTTGAATCAGGCCGCAACGGATCAGTCCTTGTTGGAAGGCGCTGAGCAGGGCGTTATCCGCCAGGCTCAATTGCGGCACGGCGCCGTGGCCCAGGCGTTCGGCTGGAACAAATGCCAGCCCGAGGCGGCGCCGGGCATTGGGGCGCAGATGCGCCACCGGTTGCCCATCGAACCTGATCGTCTCGCCTTTGTGGCGGGGCAGTTGCGTTTCACCGCTGAGTAATGCCAGCCACTCGTCCTGCCCATTCCCCGCCACTCCGGCGATACCGACGATTTCGCCGCTGCGTACCTCAAGGTCTATATCCCGTAACGAGCAACCGAACGGGTCTGGGTTTGGCCATGACAGTTTGTGGATCTCAAGGAACGCTTTGTCTGCGCTGACCTTGGGATAGTCCGCGATCAGCCCGGCCGCTTCGCCGACCATCAACTGCGCCAGTTCCCGGTCCGAGCACTGCGCTGGTGTGCAATGCCCTGACACCCGTCCGCCGCGCAGCACCGTCGCGCTGTGGCACAACGCGCGGACCTCGCCCAACTTGTGGCTGATGAACAAAATGCTGCAGCCTTCGCTCGCCAGGCGCCGCAGGGTCACGAACAGTTCTTCGGCTTCCTGGGGCGTCAGCACCGAGGTAGGTTCATCGAGAATCAGCAGACGGATGTCTTGCATCAAGCAACGAATGATCTCCACCCGTTGACGTTCGCCAATCGACAGGCTGTGGACCAACCGCTGCGGCTCCAGGGCCATGCCGTAGCGTTGGGAAACTTCGCGGATTCGCGGCTCCAGTTGCGCCGGTGTGCCGGCTGCCGCGCCCATGGCCAGGGCGATGTTCTGCGCCACGGTCAGGGTTTCAAACAGCGAGAAATGCTGGAACACCATACCGATGCCCAGGCTACGGGCCTGGGCCGGGTTGCGCAGGTCGACCCGTTGGCCTTGCCAGATCACCTCGCCCGAATCGGCTTGGGTAACGCCGTAGATAATCTTCATCAGGGTGCTTTTGCCAGCACCGTTTTCGCCGAGCAGCGCGTGGATCTCGCCGGGCTGGATGCTCAGGTCGATGGCGTCATTGGCCAGGCAACCTGGGTAGCGTTTGCTGATCTTGCGCAATTGCAGGCGCGGGATGGAATCGGGGTCGGACATGACAGGCTCGGGTCAGGGGACATGAATGCCTGTGGATAAAGCAATTTCCTGGCCAGTAGGTCAGGAAATGTCAGCGAGCCCCGCGCTTTGCCTATCGGCTTGGCTTACCCGCCAACACCCTCGTTGTGGATAGGGCACCGCAATGGGGCGAGCAGGTGATAGAGGCGCTGTTTGTGCCCCGAAACGGGTGGTTAAAAAATGATCAGGCGGCTGTGAGCCATGCCTTTCATGGGACGGCGTGAGCCATGAACGGGTTATCCACAGGATGTTCCACAGTTATTGTGCGCAAGCCTGAAGGTCTGGCATAACCAGCGCCCGGCTTTCTTCTAAAGGTGATAAAACCTCGCAAGCATTTGTTTTGCTGAAGAATTCGTACAGAAAACAGTGCTTTGATCAAAAAACGAACAACGGCCGCAAAGCCGCATGACAGAAGGGTTACAGCGGAATGTGCTCAGGTTATCCACAGTCGGGTGCACAGTGGATGTGGGCAAGTCGCACGATGGCGTTTGCCCTGAAAAGTCGCAGACCCCCTCGCGCTCAACGGGCCAGCAGAATCCGTCCACGGCTCAGGTCCGCCAATTGCTTTTGCAATGTTTCGATCTGCGTTTCACCCACGGCCACCTGCAAGTCCACGCCATTGGCTGTAAAGCTTTCTGTGTTCACCAGCCCGCCGCACTCGGCGACCCGCAGTTTCACCAGGGCCAGTTCCGCGAAACCGCAGGTGCAGCGCAGCGCCACACGGCTGATCAACTCAACCTTCTCGGCGTTTTGCAGGCATTTGTTCGCGCCCCCGCCATAGGCCCGGGCCAAGCCTCCGGTGCCCAACTGGATTCCACCGTACCAACGGATCACCAGCACCACGACCTGATCGCAAGCCTGGGCTTCGATGGCCGCCAGGATCGGCCGCCCGGCGGTGCCACCCGGTTCGCCGTCGTCGTTGCTGCGGTATTGGTCGCCGAGTTTCCAGGCCCAGCAGTTGTGTGTGGCGTTCAGATCGCTGTGCTGCTCTATAAAGGCCACGGCGTCGGCAGGGCTGGTGATAGGGGCGGCGAGGGTGATGAAGCGGCTTTTGCGAATCTCTTCGCGGTATTCACAAAAGCCGGTGAGGGTAAAAGGCATGAGGATCTTAAAAGGTTGGTTTCAGGCCGCAGCCCTTGAGAATGATGCGGATCAGGTTGTCGCCGGCATCGATCATGTCCTGCTTGGTCAGCTTGCTGCGACCGGTCACGCGGCAGATCTGGGTGGCGAAGTCGGCGTAATGCTGAGTACTTCCCCACAATAGAAAGATCAGGTGCACGGGGTCGATCGGGTCCATCTTGCCGGCATCGATCCAGGCCTGGAACACTGCCGCGCGGCCGTTGAACCAGGTGCGATAATCCTGGTTGAAATATTCAGTCAGGCATTCACCGCCGCTGATCACTTCCATGGCGAAAAGCCGGGACGCCTGGGGATGGCGGCGGGAGAACTCCATTTTGGCGCGGATGTAGCGGGTCAGGGCTTCGGCCGGATCATCCTCGGCGGTGAGGGTATTAAAGGTGCTGTCCCACAACTCGATGATGTTGCTCAGCACCGCCACGTACAACCCAAGCTTGTTGGTGAAGTAATAATGCAGGTTCGCCTTGGGCAGCCCGGCCTTCAAGGCAATGGCATTCATGCTGGTGCCTTTGAACCCGTGACGGGCGAATTCATCTTCGGCGGCCTTGAGGATGGTCTCTTCGTTTTTTTGACGAATGCGGCTGGTGGGCTTGCCACCGTGGGCAGGGACTTCAAAGGTCATGGGCGTTTCCGGGCTGGGTCTGTGGGGCAAGCAAATGCGTTGATAGCGCACCGGCAGCGATCCGACAAGTGCCATCACACTAAAAGCCTTTCGCTGGGGGCAGACTAACCCAGCCAATGTCGGACCAAGGGTTAGCGGGTTGCCGCCAGGCTCTGGAGAAAACTCTCCAGCACCAGATGAGGCCGACGCCCCTTGCGCGTGACTGACGCCAGGCTCAAATCATAGAAACGGGCCGTGGGTTTGAGGGCGCGCAACCGTCCCTGCTGGACCCACAGGCTGGCGTAATGATCCGGCAGGTAACCGATGTAGCGCCCTGTAAGAATCAGGAACGCCATGCCTTCGCGGTCCGATGCACTGGCAGTGCAATTGAGTGCCTGGTAGTGGGCCTGGATCTCGGCGGGCAGGCGGAAGGTCGGGGCGATGGCATCCTGGCTGTTGAGGCGAGCGTCGTCCAGTTGTTGGTCATCCACATAAAACAACGGATGCCCGACCGCGCAATACAACAGCGAACGTTCGCTGTAGAGCGGTTGATACTCCAGCCCGGAAAGGGCACTGGCCTGAGGCACCACGCCGACATGCAGTCGGCCGTCGAGTACGCCTTGTTCGACTTCGTTGGGGGCGATCATGCGAATCTGAATCTGCACGTCTGGACCGCGTTCCTTCAATTGGGCCAGGGCATGGGTGATGCGCATGTGGGGCAGGGTGACGAGATTATCGGTCAGGCCGATGATCAATTCGCCGCGCAAGTGTTGATGCAGGCCGTTGACTTCGGTGCGAAAGCTTTCCAGTGCACTTAATAGTTGCAACGCCGATTGATAGACCTCGCGGCCTTCCTCCGTCAGGGAAAAGCCCGCCCGCCCGCGCTGGCACAACCGTAGGCCAAGACGCTGTTCAAGGTCGCTCATCTGCTGGCTGATGGCGGAGCGACCGATCCCAAGCACCGTCTCCGCTGCGGAGAATCCACCGCACTCCACCACGCTGCGAAAAATGCGCAACAGACGAATATCAAAGTCGCTGACCTGGGCCAGTGGATCGGGACGACGCGCGCTCATAGTTTAGTGATCTGCTGACTGAAGGTTAGAAAAGTTGGATTTCATCGACTTTATCGCCGTGGCAAGTTAGCTGCAAGAACGCCTTTGGATCCCTGTCGCTTCTCTCCTGCGAGGTTCTGTCGATGAACATGCCCGAACATGCTGCCGGCTCCCTGGCCAGCCAGCTCAAGCTTGATGCCCACTGGATGCCTTACACCGCCAACCGCAACTTCCAGCGCGATCCACGTCTGATCGTCGCCGCCGAAGGCAGTTGGCTGGTGGATGACAAAGGGCGCAAGGTCTACGACTCGCTGTCGGGCCTGTGGACGTGCGGCGCCGGGCACACCCGCAAGGAAATCCAGGAAGCGGTCGCCAAACAGTTGGGCACCCTCGACTACTCGCCGGGCTTCCAGTACGGCCATCCGCTGTCGTTCCAGTTGGCAGAAAAAATCACCAGCCTGACACCGGGCAACCTCAACCATGTGTTTTTCACCGACTCCGGTTCCGAGTGTGCCGATACCGCGGTGAAAATGGTCCGCGCCTACTGGCGTCTCAAGGGCCGGGCGACCAAGACCAAGATGATCGGCCGTGCTCGTGGTTACCATGGCGTGAATATCGCCGGTACCAGCCTGGGCGGCGTCAGCGGCAACCGCAAGTTGTTCGGCCAGGCGATGATGGACGTCGATCACTTGCCCCACACGTTGCTGGCAAGCAATGCCTATTCCCGTGGCATGCCAAAAGAGGGTGGTATCGCCTTGGCCGATGAGCTGTTGAAGCTGATCGAACTGCACGATGCCTCCAACATCGCCGCGGTGTTTGTTGAACCGATGGCCGGCTCCGCTGGCGTACTGGTGCCGCCTGAGGGGTATCTCAAGCGCCTGCGGGAAATCTGCGATCAGCACAGCATCTTGTTGGTGTTCGACGAGGTCATCACCGGGTTCGGCCGCACCGGTTCGATGTTCGGTGCCGATAGTTTCGGCGTGACCCCGGATCTCATGTGCATTGCCAAGCAGGTTACCAATGGCGCGATCCCCATGGGCGCGGTGATTGCCAGCTCCGAGATCTACCAGACGTTCATGAACCAGCCGACGCCTGAGTACGCAGTGGAATTCCCCCATGGCTACACCTATTCGGCGCATCCGGTGGCATGCGCGGCAGGCTTGGCGGCACTGGATCTGCTGCAAAAGGAAAACCTTGTACAAAGCGTGGCCGAGGTGGCTCCGCATTTCGAGAAGGCCTTGCATGGCCTGAAGGGGGCGAAGAACATCATCGACATCCGCAACTATGGCCTGGCCGGGGCAATCCAGATTGCGCCCCGCGATGGCGATGCGATCGTGCGCCCGTTCGAGGCTGGCATGGCGTTGTGGAAAAAGGGGTTCTACGTGCGTTTCGGCGGTGACACCCTGCAATTCGGGCCAACGTTCAACAGCAAGCCACAGGATCTGGATCGTTTGTTCGATGCGGTCGGTGAAGTGCTGAACAAACTCGACTGACGCGTCCCTCTATATAGCTTTTAATACGGGCGTCCGGCAGCGGGCGCCTGTGGATAACATTCTGGAGTCCCCATGAGCCTCATTGCGCATTTGATCAATGGCGAACTGTTGAGCGACAGCGCTCGTACCGCCGACGTGTTCAACCCTTCCACCGGCCAGGCGATTCATCAGGTGCCTCTGGCCGATCGTGCGACGGTCCAGCAGGCTATCGACGCCGCCAAGGCGGCTTTCCCTGCCTGGCGCAGCACACCGGCGGCCAAACGCGCGCAGGTAATGTTCCGGTTCAAGCAGTTGTTGGAGCAGAACGAGTCGCGCATCGCCCAGTTGATCAGCGAAGAGCACGGCAAGACCCTGGAAGACGCGGCTGGAGAGCTTAAGCGCGGGATCGAGAACGTTGAATTCGCCTGCGCGGCACCGGAGATTCTGAAGGGCGAATACAGCCGTAACGTAGGACCGAACATCGACGCGTGGTCAGACTTCCAGCCCTTGGGCGTGGTGGCGGGCATCACGCCATTCAACTTCCCGGCGATGGTGCCGCTGTGGATGTACCCGCTGGCGATCGTTTGTGGCAACTGCTTCATCCTCAAACCGTCCGAGCGTGACCCTAGTTCGACGTTGCTGATCGCCCAATTGCTTCTGGAAGCCGGGTTGCCCAAAGGCGTATTGAGCGTGGTGCATGGCGACAAAGCTGCAGTGGACGCGCTGATCGAAGCGCCGGAGGTGAAGGCGCTGAGTTTTGTCGGCTCCACGCCGATTGCTGAATACATCTATGCCGAAGGCACCCGGCGCGGCAAACGCGTGCAGGCACTGGGTGGGGCGAAGAACCATGCGGTCTTGATGCCGGATGCGGATCTGGATAACGCCGTCAGTGCGCTGATGGGGGCGGCCTACGGTTCGTGCGGCGAACGCTGCATGGCGATCTCCGTGGCGGTGTGTGTGGGCGATCAGGTGGCGGATGCGCTGGTCGCCAAGCTGGTGCCGCAGATCCAGTCACTGAAAATCGGCGCGGGTACGTCGTGCGGACTGGACATGGGGCCATTGGTGACCGGTCAGCATCGCGACAAGGTCAGCGGCTATATAGAAGATGGCGTATCGGCGGGTGCGTCGCTGGTTGTCGATGGTCGCGGTTTGAGCGTGGCCGGGCATGAGGAGGGGTTCTTCCTGGGCGGCTGCCTGTTTGATCGCGTGACGCCTGAGATGCGCATCTATAAAGAAGAGATTTTCGGGCCGGTGCTGTGCATCGTCCGGGTCAACAGCCTGGAAGAGGCGATGCAACTGATCAACGATCACGAGTATGGCAACGGCACATGCATCTTTACCCGTGATGGTGAGGCGGCGCGGTTGTTCTGCGATGAAATCGAAGTCGGCATGGTAGGCGTCAACGTTCCTTTGCCGGTGCCCGTGGCCTACCACAGCTTCGGTGGGTGGAAGCGTTCGCTGTTTGGCGATCTGCATGCCTATGGTCCGGACGGGGTGCGCTTCTATACCCGTCGCAAGGCCATTACCCAGCGTTGGCCGCAGCGTGCCAGCCACGAGGCGTCACAGTTCGCCTTCCCGAGCTTGTAAGCGGTAGGTGGGTGAAGAGGCCGGTGTCTTTGGACACCGGCCTCTGTGTTTGCGGGGGGCTTTTGGCTGTTGTGACAGAAATATGAAAATAGATGTTGACGGCAAATCCTGGACGTCTATAATTCGCCCCACTTCCGGCGCAGTCGAAACGAAAAACTCCTTGAGTTTCAATGAGTTAAACGATTTTAGGCAGCGCAGGGCTTCAGGTCATCGAAGCTTG